>JAHDBK010000001.1 GCA_020630455.1 Saprospiraceae bacterium | reverse complement strand
ATAAATAATATTCAATATTTATAAACATTTATAACGCTATTAATAAAATATAATATAAATTCATTTATTATAAATAAATGTAATTTGAATTACTTTAATAATCAATTATTATGAAACGAATTTTACTATCAATTATTTTAATGGTTTTTTGTTTGCCACTAATTATAGGGCAAACTTCTGCAACTTATAACGCAGGAAATATACCTACATCTTTTGATGATTCTGGTGCTCCTCTTCATGACCATGATCCGACATGTACTGGTTTAGTTACTACTCTTGTGGTTAATATACCAGCAGGTGATTTGGTTACGGGTGTTGATGTTACTTATGATTTTGAAGCTGTAGGTGGCGGTTGGATATCTGACCAGCAATCTCAAATTTATTGCCAAGATACAGGGCAAGATGAAGGAGGATATGTTTCTCAAGGGGTTAATACTGGAGGACTTCAAAATTATACTAGAACTGGTTTAACTTTAGCAAACGGTGTAGATGCAGATGGTGTTTTAACCTTTGAAATGAGAGCATTTAGAACTTGGGGAGGGACTTTATGTGATGAATTATATAATTTTATACCTGATGGTACATGGACTGTTACTGTTTATCATACTGCAGCACCTTCTTGTCTTCCAATTTCAAATTTAGCAGCTTCAAATGTAACAAGTGATGGAGCTGATATATCTTGGACAGCTGGAGGTACAGAAACAATGTGGAATCTAGAATATGGTTCTGTAGGTTATACTCAAGGAACAGGAACAACGGTAAGTGGAGTAACAAACCCTTATTCATTGACAGGTTTAATGGCTCAGACTTCTTATGACGTATATGTTCAGGCTGATTGTGGTGGTTCAGGTACTAGCTCATGGGTTGGTCCTGTTAACTTTGCTACATTATGTGCTCCTACTGTTGTTACAAGTATGATGCCTTATTGTGAAGACTTTAACGTCGACCCAGTAGCTTGTTGGTCACAAAATGGAGCAGCTCCTTGGGAAATTGATGCTGTAAATGGACATGCTATTGCTTCTTTTTGGGATTTTAATGCACCAAATACAATGGTGTTCACAACGCATGCAATTACATTTGATGCGGGAATGACAGCCCCTCAAGTAGTATTTGATTGGTCACATTTATATAATGCCACATATCCAGATGATGCTTTAGATGTGTCTATTAGTACAGATGGTGGAATGACATGGACTTCTCTTATATATATGACAGGAGATCCAGGATTAAATTCAAATGATGGAGCTGGAAGTACAAGCCCTGGAGCATTTGTTACTCAAACAATTGATTTAACAGCTTATGTTGGTCAAACAGTAATGTTCCAGTTTACTGGTGTTTCTGATTTTGGACCGGATTTATTTTTAGATTATATTTGTTTTCAAGAAGCACCTACTTGTACGCCAATAATGGCTGATTTTACAGTAGTTCCTGATTGTGTTAATAATAATTTTAGTATAGATGTTAATATAACAGATTTAGGAGGTGCTACAATGGTTGATATCAGTGATGGAACTTCAAATTTAGCAACAGGAGTTGGTGCAGGTGTAACTAATGTTGGACCATTTACAAATAATGTCCCTGTTAATTTAACTGTAGTGCATCCAAATTCAAATTTATGTAATGCAGATTCTACAGGACTTATTAATACTTGTCCACCACCATCACCAGTAGGAGTGACTTGTGTAACAGGCTCGCCTTTAGTAGTATTTTCAGATGAATTAGATGCAGTAGGAGGATGGACAGGAGATATTGGAACTTTAAATGACCAATGGGATTTACCAACGGCTACTCCTGGAGGAAATTCAGGGGATACTGGACCATCTGCTCAACATAGCGGTACTTCACACGCAGAATTTGAAGCATCTGGAATCAATACCAATACTGCCTCACTAATCAGTCCAGCAATAGATTTAACAGGTGGTGCTGATCAAGCAGAATTAACATTTTGGATGCATGCTTATGGTGCTGCAATTGGAACATTAAATGTGGGTGTAAGTACTTCCGCTACAGGTCCTTTTACAACATTGTGGACATGGACGGGTCAATATCAAACTGCTGATACAGATCCTTGGGCTCAAGTAGGACTTGATTTAACGGCATACTTAGGACAAACTATATATGTTGAATTTATGTATGGTGCAGATGGAACAGCATGGACAGGTGATTTAGCTTTGGATTTAGTAGAGGTAACTACTTGTGTTTCTTGTACACAACCTACTGCAACATTTACAGTAGTACCAGATTGTGCTAATTTACAATTTTCAGTTGATGTAGATATATCATCATTAGGAGATGCAGCAACAGTTGATATTTCGGATGGAGTAACAACATTAGCAAGTGGAGTAGGAACAGGAGTAACAACTGTTGGACCATTTGCAGATGGTTCAGTTGTTGATTTAACAGTAGTTCATGATGCAAATGCGACTTGTAATGTTATCGAGACAGGCTTAACAAATCAATGTCCACCACCATCACCAGTAGGTGTTACTTGTGCAACAGGGTCACCTTTAGTAGTATTTTCAGATGAATTAGATGCAGTAGGAGGATGGACAGGAGATATTGGAACTTTAGATGGTCAATGGGATTTACCTACTGCTTCTCCTGGAGGTAATTCAGGAAGTACAGGACCATCTGCTCAACATAGTGGTACTTCACACGCAGAATTTGAGGCATCTGCAATCAATACGAATACTGCTTCATTGATTAGTCCTGCAATAGATTTAACTGGTGGTGCCGATCAAGCAGAATTAACATTTTGGATGCATGCCTATGGAGCTGCAATTGGAACATTAAATGTAGGTGTAAGTACTTCCGCTACAGGTCCATTTACAACATTGTGGACATGGACGGGTCAATATCAAACAGCAGATACAGACCCTTGGAATCAAGTAGGACTTGATTTAACGGCATATTTAGGACAAACAGTATATATAGAATTTTTGTATGGTGCAGATGGAACAGATTGGACAGGTGATTTAGCTTTGGATTTAGTAGAAGTAACTACCTGTGTTTCTTGTACACAACCTACTGCAACATTTACAGTAGTTCCAGATTGTGTTAATTCACAATTCTCAGTTGATGTAGACATTACTTCATTAGGAGATGCAGCGACTGTAGATATTACAGATGGAGTAACAACATTAGCAAGTGGAATAGGAACAGGAGTTACAACTGTTGGACCATTTGCAGATGGTTCAGTTGTTGATTTAACAGTTGTTCATGATGCAAATGCGACATGTAATATTTCACAAATAGGATTGACTAATCAATGTCCACCACCTTCACCTATGGGCGTAAATTGTATTAGTGGAGGTACAGCAACTTTATTATTTAGTGATGATATGGAAACAGCAACAGGTTGGACTGGGGATTTAGGAACAGGAGCAGGGCAATGGGATTTTCCTACAGCTTCACCTGGAGGTAATTCATTCGATACAGGTCCTGATGGACCAGCTAGTGGAACAACTTATGCAGAGTTTGAAGCAACTTCGGCTACAACGGCTCCTGCTTCTATGATTAGTCCAGCAATTGACTTATCAACAGCTGTTGATGCTGCTGAGTTGACTTTCTTTATGCATGCTTATGGTGCTTTTATTGGTACTCTGAATGTAGGTGTAAGTACTTCGCCAACAGGTCCATTTACAACTTTATGGACTTGGTCAGGACCATATCAAGCTATAGAAACTGACCCTTGGAATCAAGTAGGAATTGATTTGTCTTCTTATATAGGTCAAACAATATATGTTGAATTTTTATATAATTTAGATGTTGCAAATTATCAAGGAGATTTAGCCATTGATTTGGTTGAAGTAACTTCTTGTTCTTCTGGTGTTACTTGTGATGCTCCTACTAATTTAGATGCAACTAATATAACAGGAAACTCTGCTCATTTAACATGGGATGCAGGGGGTACTGAAACGAATTGGGATGTCGAATATGGTATGTCTGGTTTTACTCCAGGAACAGGAACAATGCTTGAAGGTGTACCTACTGATTCAGTTAACCTAAACGACTTGATGCCTGGAATTGATTACGAATATTATGTTTGTGCCAATTGTAATGCATTAACTTCTGATTTAATTATCACAGGTGCAATTGATGGTCCTTTACCTGGTGGTCAACCTAAAGCAGTTGAACTATATGCTATAAACGATGTTAGCGATTTGAGTACTTATGGAATGGGAGTAGCTAATAATGGTGGAGGAACTGATGGACAAGAATATTATTTCCCTGCTGGTACTTTGACAGCTGGTCAATTTTACTATGTAGTTTTTGATACTTCAGGTACTAGTTTTACCAATTTCTTTGGATTTGCTCCAGATGATTCTAATGGTGATTTTGGTTTGAGATTTAATGGTGATGATGCTATTGAATTGTATAATTTTGGAGCAGTTGTAGATATATTTGGAGATGTTGATGTAAGTGGTTCTGGTCAAACTTGGGATTATTTAGATGGCTGGGCTTATAGAATGAATGGAACAGGTCCTGATGGATTAGCCTTCAATCAAGCCAATTGGATGTATAGTGGTCCAAATGCTATGGATGGTGAAATAGATAATGCTACAGCTACTACTCCTTTCCCTCTAGGAACATTTGTACCTGCTGCTCCACCTGCTGTGGTTCAATCTTGTGCAGGCCCATTCTTATTCACAACTCCTTGTGATGCTATGGGTGGAACAATTGCAACTACTGATCCTACAACTATATGTGCAGGAGACGGTGTCGCTGATCTAATTAACATATCTCTTACAGGTGAAATGGGACCTAACTCACAATGGGTAATAACAGATGACATGGGAGTTATTTTAGATTTACCTGCTGGACCTCCATTTGATTTGGAAGGAGCAGGAAGTGGAGTCTGCGTGATTTGGCACTTAAGCTATTATGATGGACTAACAGGAGCAGTGGTTGGAAATAATGCTACTACGGATTTAGTAGGCTGTTATAATTTATCAAATGGAATTACTGTAACAAGAGAAGGAGTAGCAGGCGGTACAATTGCTACAACTGATCCTACTACGATATGTGCTGGTGATGGTGTTGCAGACCCAATTAATGTTACTTTAACTGGAGATGAAGGTGATAACTCACAATGGGTAATAACAGATGATATGGGAGTTATTTTAGATTTACCTGCTGGACCTCCATTTGATTTGGAAGGAGCAGGAAGTGGAGTCTGCGTGATTTGGCACTTAAGCTATTATGATGGACTAACAGGAGCAGTGGTTGGAAATAATGCTACTACGGATTTAGTAGGCTGTTATAATTTATCAAATGGAATTATAGTAACAAGAGAAGGAGTAGCAGGCGGTACAATTGCTACTACAGATCCTACTACGATATGTGCAAGTGATGGTAACCCTGACCCAATTGATGTAACTTTGTCAGGAAATGAAGGAGATAGTACACAATGGGTTATTACAGATGATATGGGTGTTATTTTAGACTTACCAGCTGGACCTCCATTTGATTTGGATGGTGCTCCTGCTGGTACTTGTTTAATTTGGCACTTAGGTTATAATACAGGATTAACAGGTTTAGCTGTAGGTAATAATGCTACAACTGATATTGCAGGTTGTTATTCATTATCTAATCCAATTACTGTAGTAAGAGAAGAAGCATTTGGAGGAACAATTGCTACAACAGACCCTACAACTATATGTGCAGGAGATGGTGTTGCAGACCCAATAGATGTAACTATTACAGGAAATGCTGGTGATAGTACACAATGGGTAATCACTGATGATTTAGGGAATATTTTAGATTTACCAATGGCTCCTCCATTTGACTTAGAAGGTGCAGGTGGTGGAACATGTTTAATCTGGAGTATTAGCTTTAGTTATGGTTTAACTGGATTAGATGTTGGAAATAATGCTACTACTGATTTAATGGGCTGTTATGGTTTATCTAACCCAATAACTGTTGTTAGAGAGCCAGTAAATGGTGGTATGATTTCAACTACAGATCCTACAACAATTTGTATTGATGGCGTTGGTGATCCAATTGATGTAACATTAACAGGAAATGAAGGTGATAATTCTCAATGGGTTATTACAGATGATATGGGAGTTATTTTAGATTTACCAGCTGGACCTCCATTTGATTTGGATGGTGCAGGAGCAGGTACTTGTATTATTTGGCATTTAAGTTATAATGATGGATTAACAGGTGCTGTAGTAGGAAATAATGCTACTACTGACTTGATGGGTTGTTATAGTTTGTCTAATCCTATAACTGTTGTTAGAACTGAAGTAGTTGTTACCTTAGATATGGTAAATGATGTTACTTGTGGTGGTGCAATGAATGGTGGAGTAATGATTACTGCTTCTGGAGGCATTGAACCTTATTCTTATATGTGGTCAGATATAAATATGAGTACAAATGAAGACTTATTGGGTGTTTCTGGTGGTTCTTATATGGTAACAGTTACAGATGCAACTGGTTGTACATCTGAAGCAGGTCCTTTTGTAGTTAACGAAAATGCTCCTATGGAGGTTACTATGGCTGACCTAACTGATTCTTCTTGTAAAAATGCCGATGATGGTAGTATTGACTTAACACCTGGTGGTGGAGATGGTAATTATACATTCTTGTGGTCAAATGGTGAAATGACGGAAGATATTTTTGGATTAGAACCTAATGATTACTTTGTAACGATTACAGACGGAATGGGATGTCAATTAATTGGAGGTCCTTATACAGTTAATGAACCAAGTACTTTAATAGTTACAGTTGACAATGTAACTGATAGTAATTTTGGTGCTAATAACGGTTCAATAGATATTTCTACTACTGGAGGGACTCAACCTTATTCTTATATGTGGTCCCCTAATGGAGAAACTACAGAAGATTTATCAGGTTTAGCACCAGGTAACTATACAGTTACAGTTACAGATGCAGGCGGATGTCAACTTGTTGTAGGTTCTATCTTAGTTGATGAATTAGTTTATACAACAGATATTGAGTCTTTAACAGCATTCAATGTATATCCTAATCCAGCTGCTAATTATTTGAATATTGAATTAGCATTTACTGATTCTAAAGATATTAATATTGAAATGTTGAATGCTTTAGGTCAAGTATTAATGATTCAAAATCATAATAATATTACTGAATCAATGTTTGAATTGAATACTTCAGATTTACCAGCGGGTGTTTATTTTGTAAGAATTCACGCTCCAGCTGATAATACTCAAGCTATTCAAAGATTAATTATTCAGAGATGATAATAACGCAAATAATGATACTCTACTAGAGTATCATTATTTGTTTAATAAAGACTTTTTTTTATTATTTTATAAATGATAATCAATAATACAAATAATAAGGCTTACTTTTCATATAAAAAGTAAGCCTTATTTTAATTATAATTAACATGAAAAAACTACTATTACCATTCATATTATTAATATTAATAAGTATTGGAGCTTGTAAGATTAGACCCTTACCAGTTGAACCTCCTCCTGTAGATATTAATATAAAAACAGCCTCTTTTATTGTAAAAGAAAATTTAATGAAATGTTTTGAAGAAGGAATTACCTTTGATAATGGAAAAATATATAATTGTGAGTTGTCAGCAGTAGAAATGTTTGAAGGTTCTTTATTTTTTGGAAATGATAAAGTGACTTCATCCGTCTCACCAATGATAATGGCAAATAGTGAAATGTTCTATAAAGAAAGTATTATGGAACATCCTTTTGAATTGAAACAAAGCGAATTTTCTGCTATCAATAAAATGGAAGATTTTAGTCTTTCATTGGATAAAAAATTCTTATTAATTACTACAGGATTTGATAGACTAAAAGAAGATTCAAGTGAATGGGATGAATATAATTCTCTTTTGTTATGGAATATGATGGAAAACAAATTCCAAATAGTTGAACCATCAGAAAGAGATAGTATTGTAAGTTCAAAGTCATTAAGAAAGAAGTTTTTATCTCTTCTGAATTCCAAACACATGAAAATAGAAGGCTTAGTCATTTTGCCACAAAATAAACTCATATTTGGAGTAAGAGAAATGGGTGAAGATTTTAATAATCCAATTTACACGGCTACATTTATAGAATGTACATATTATATGGAAGGAGATAAGATGAAATTGAATGATGATTTTAAAATATCTTATGAATTTCAACCTAAAGTTGGGAATGAAGTTCTAGGTTTGAGCTCATTGATTTATGATGCAGATAAAGATGCCATTATTATGACGACTTCTTTGGAGTCAGGTGATGAAGGAGAGCAATCGCTTGCTTCTTATGTTTGGTATCTTAGTATGGATGATTATATTAAAAAAAGCAACCCTAGTTTAATTTTTGACGAAGAAGTACAGCCTTTGAGAATGCCTCACAAAGCAGAAGGAATTTGTAAACTTTCTGAAAATAAATATTTTATTATTCATGATAATGATAGAACGGATGTACCTGTAACTTTACCTAATGGTACTATAACTTCAAGGAAACCACATCAAGCAGTTTATTCTATCATTCAAATGAATTAATTATTAATAATATTATTCAAATATTACAAAAAGAACTTCCTAGTGACATCCTTTCTTATGAAGTAGACATCCTTAATCAATATGCTTTAGATTGGACAAGATTTGAAAAGCCCAATGCCTCCGCTGTGGTTTTTCCAAGAAATATAAAAGAAGTTCAACAACTTATTCTTCTTGCTAATAAGTATAATTTTAAAATTGTATTATCTGGTGGAAGAACGGGTTTGTCTGGTGGAGCAATTGCTAATGATAGAGAAGTAGTGCTTTCTTTAGATAAGATGAATAAAATATTAGAATTCAATGTTCTTGATTCTTCATTGAGAGTTGAAGCAGGTATAACTACTTTAGAAGTACAAGATTTTGCTTTGAAGAATAATTTGATGTATCCAGTTGATTTTGCTTCAAAAGGAAGCAGCCAAATTGGTGGAAATATAGCAACAAATGCTGGAGGAATCCAAGTGATAAGATATGGTTTGACTCGTAATAGTATTAGTGGTTTAAAAGTAGTAACAGGCAGAGGCGAGATTTTAGACCTAAATAAAGGATTGATTAAAAATGCAAGTGGCTATGATTTACGACATTTGATAATAGGTAGTGAAGGTACTTTGGCTTGTGTTGTAGAAGCTACTTTACAACTTGTGAAAAAACCAAGCCAAACTTATGTTTTACTTTTATCCATTTTAGATTTAGAAGGATTGATTTCTTTTATGAATGAATGTCGTAGTCAAATGCCTTTGATTGCATTTGAATTTTTTAGTGATAATTCATTGGATTATGTGGTGCAATCCAAGCAAATTCAATTGCCTTTTGAACATAGAACGCCATATTATGCATTGATGGAATGGGAACATTTCAATGACGATTTATTAGATGATGTATTCAATATTATTGAAAATTATAAATTTAAAAAAATAATTCAAGAAGATAGATTAGCTCAAGATTCTCATACTAAAAAGATGTTTTGGTCTTATAGAGAAGAAATTTCAGCTTCTATTTCTTATGAAAGCCCTTATAAAAATGATATTTCGTTTAGAATTTCCAATCTATCTAAAGCATTGAATGAAATAACAAGATTTATAAATAAAATGTATCCCCAGTTTAAAGTCTTGTGGTTTGGTCATATTGCAGACGGCAATATTCATATTAATATTATTAAAAATAAAGAAATTTCTTTATTAAAGTTCAAAAAATATTGTGAAGAGGTCAATATGAAAATATTTGAAATTGTCCAAAAATACAAGGGTTCTATTTCCGCAGAACATGGAGTAGGCTTGTATAAAAAACCTTTTTTACACTATACTAAAAGTCAGGAAGAAATTGCGATTATGAAGGGCATAAAAGCAGTATTTGACCCCAATAATGTACTCAACCCAAATAAGATATTTTAAATCAAACTGTGTTTATATATTAGTTCTTCAAATTCCTTCTTTTTACTTCTCGAAACAGTAATTTTAATATCATTAGTTAAATGTATTAAATTGTCCTTTTTGGAATATCTGAGAATAAATTGAATATTTATAATATGTGAGCGATGTACTTTGAAAAAATGAAGATTATCTTCAAGGTAATTTGAAAATAAACTGATACTCTTAGATACAAATATTTTTCTATTGTCAGAAGTTATTATTTGACTATAAGCACCTTCAGCATTGATACAAATGATTTCATCCACCTTTAGGAATATATAACCATCATTAGTGGGCACAGTAATTCGTTGAATTTGATTATTATTTTTAAGTCTATTTTCAAATTCTAATAATGTGATTTTATTATTTTTCTTTTCTAATAATTTTTGAACTCTTTCAATAGAATTTCTTAAATCTGAAATCTTTATGGGTTTTAATATATAATCAATTGCAGATGCTTTAATCGCTTTTAGTGCATATTGGTCGTAAGCAGTAACAAATATTACCTCAAAATCTACTTTGTCAAAAAAAGATAATAAATCAAAACCAGAATAATTAGGCATTTCAATATCTAGAAATACCAAATCGGGTTGGTGTTTTTTTATAGAATCAACGGCATCTTTAACATTGTTACAAGCATCTAATATTTCAACATCAGTAAAATATTGATTCAGTAATTCTGTCATCAAATTAAGTGCCCTTCTTTCATCATCAACTAATATTGTTTTTATTGTCATTGTTTATTTGTTTTCATTATTATAATTAAAATATATAGGGAAATCAAGGGTAACTTTAGTACCTGTAGCCATCTCTTGATGATATAAATCATCAATTTTAAGATAAATTTTTTCATCTATTAATTGATTAATCAAGTCGATTTTTTTATTGTTTGCTTTATTGCCAAATCCTCCATGTTTGTTCTTCCAAGAAAGCTCATTGGCTTTTTTTCTTCCAATGCCATTGTCTTCAATTATACAGAATAAGCGTTCATTTTGTATAGAAAAATTGATAATTAAATTCTTACTTCCCTCTTTGTGTAATAGACCATGTTTTATAGCATTTTCAATATATGGTTGAATTAACATTGCAGGAATTTTAAGTTGGTTCTGTTGGTCTAAAGGAATATTAACATCAAAGTGAATATTAAATTTATCTTCAAATCTTAATTTTTCCAAATCTAAATATAGGTTTAACATTTCCAATTCTTTATGAAAAGGAATGAATAATTTTTCTGAAGAATTCAAAACAAAACGAACCAAATCACTGAATTTTCCTAAGTATTCATTGACGGTTTCAAAATCTTTTTGAAAAATAAGTTCCTGAATAGAATTTAAAGAATTAAAAATAAAATGAGGGTTCATTTGTGCTTTTATGGCTTTGATTTCAGCTGTTTTTATAGATTTTTCTAATTGTATTTGAGTATATTTAACTTTTGCTCTCCTTTTAAAAATAAAATATGCTAATCCGAAGGCTGTTAAAATAAGCAATAAATAAAAGTATATAGATTCAAAAAAAGATTTATGAATACAAAAAGTGATTTTTTTAATTTCACTATAAACACCATCTGTATTACGAACTCTAAACTCAAAATGATATATTCCATGATTAAGGTTATTAAAAAATAATTTTTGTTTACCTGAAGGAATACTTAGCCATTTAGTTATTTTATCATTTTGATACATTCTATATTCATAAATAATCAAATCACCTGACCTCAAAGAAATACTATTCAATTCAATCGAAATATTATTTTTATCATGGGCTAATTCATATTGGTTCTGAATACCTGTTTGCTCTTCATTAATTTGAATATTATGAATAACAGCGATAGGTAGTGTTTCAATTTTATCTTTTAATTCAGTAGAAAAATATACTATCCCTTTTTTTGTCATTACATAAATTTGATTATCCATAATGCTTATATCCTTAATATCATTTGAAGGAAAGCCGTCGCTTAAATCATATAAATGAAAGGTATTATTTTGATAATTATATCTTTGAAGTCCTTTAGAGGTAATTAAGTAAATGTCGTTTTTATAAGTATATAGACTATTGATATTATTGGATATTAATCCATCATTTTCTCCTATTACTTTTATTATTTTTTTATTTTTAATAATAAATAAACCATTTGATGAAGCCCCCCATATCAATGAATCTGATGTTTGAACGATTTTATTAAAGAATACAGATTGATTATTATTAAATAATTGCTTTTCTTTTCCATTCTTATAATAAAATACACCATCATTACAAGCTAACCAATAAGTATCACTAAATATATCATAATGATTGGCTCTTATCAAAGCATCATCTTTTCTAAATCTAATGAGAGGTGCTTTATATGTTTTTTTGTTCTTTGCAATAAAATTGATATAATCAATTTCTTTACTTTCTTTCCATTTCTGATGTAATTGGTGAACTCTTAAACTGTCTTTTATCTCTAATGCCATGAGTATATTCCTAGAGAATATCAAACCATTTCTAGTAATATTTAAGTCTTTTACTGAAGTAGGCAAACCTTTAGTATAAGTATAAATTTCGTTTTTATTGATGTCATAATGAGAGGTTAATCTATCAGTAAAAAATATCAAGTTCTTATTATAAATATTTGATTTGAAAAGCCTTACTGCACTTTTATTTTTATTTTGATAAAGTAATTGTGTCCTTTTATTTAGAGGATTGAACTGAAATAATTGTCCTTCTGAAGTAGAAAAGTATAAATTTTGACCATCATTTTCCAATTGATATAGTTTTCGGATATTTTTATCAATTTCTAAATGATATAGTTCAAGGTTTGGAATTTTAAATAAACCATTATTAAGTGTTGAAACCCACAGGTTTTTTTCATTATCAATTAATGATGCAGTAATATATTCGTCTTTGAACAGCGTTTCTTTAAATTTATTATTTTGAATATCATAAATCATTAAACCATTTCTAGTAGAAAAATAAACTAAATTATCATGATAATAAATATGAATTAATGAAGTGTTTTCAAGAGGACTTAAAAAATCATTAATTTTAATAAATTCAGAATTGTCATAAAGATAGACATAGCTTTTTCCATCTTTTTCTAATAAAAAATATAATTCGTCTCTTATACGGATTGGACTTAATTTTTCAAAATACTTTTTTTGATTGATGTCAATTTGCCTGATTTTATTGTTTTGAGATACAAAAATTTTATGATTATGATATAAATAGAATGTCAAATTTTCATAAGAATAAAAAGGTAAATATTCTTCTTTTAATGAATTTTCAACTGGAATAGAATCCCATTCAAAAGTTTGTGTATTAAAATTAAAAAGATAATCTTTTTTGGAGTTGAAGTGAAATTTACCACTATTGAATACATAATATGGAAATCTATTAACTTGAGTAGTGATGTCTTTTAATAATTGAATACTATCATTTTCAATATATAATATTTCACCTCCAAAGCTGTAGTGCCATATCCTGCCTTTTTCATCTTCTTGAATATTTGAAACATGAGTTGACTTTTGATTTCGTAATAAAAAATTATCAAATTGAATACCATTATACCTAAAAATGCCCTTGTCTGTAGCTATCCATAAATAGCCATTCTTATCTTTATCTATATTATAAATTTTACTAAATGGTAAATCCTCATCAATGTTAAAATGATGACTCATAGGAGTTTGAGCTATTGAAAATACTCCATTTATTAATATCCCTAAAAAAATAATTATATCCTTTAAATAGAGACTCATTTATATATTTTAATTAATTTAAAAGGGTAAATTTATATATAAAGATAAAAAACTTTTTTTATAAAATAGAGTTTCATTTAATGCCGAAGCTCATTAATGTAAAATCATATTTTGTATTAATACTGTTAATGAATTCAATACTACAATTCATTTAAATATTCTTACAATTAATAAAATTAATAAAAAAATAAAAAAAATCTATAGTAATTTTACCCTATATTGAATGATATAACAATGCCAAATAACCTAAAGAATTAATGGTTATTATTAACTTAGAGTATGTTTAAAATTTATCACAATGAGAATCAATAGATTGAGGTTTTGGCGAAATAAATATTTTTGAGTTTATCGGGATAAACGACAAAATAGTTATAATGACAAGTTCTTAATATGTTGGTTTTCATAAAGATTAAAATATAAAAATGCTCTTAAATAGGTTAATTCTCTGCACCCAATTACAAAAGGTATTTGGGTGCTAATTTTTTTTACTGCCTTGATACATCTCAAATAATTGAAACTTACATTGAAGTGGTCCATTATATACCATAATGCTTTTTGAAGGCTTAAGTGCAATTTGTTTTAAAGCAGTAAAATTAGAACTCAATATCCATGCATTCCAACCACTATATTGTTGTTTAAGAATATCACCTATATCGCTATAAAATGATAGAATACTGTCATCATTATTTAAACGTTCTCCGTAAGGTGGATTGACAATTATAGTTCCTTTTGGAATTGCTTCATTCGGGTATCTGCTAAAAGGGGATTTTATTACTTTTATATACTGCTCCAATTTAAGTTGCTTAATAGTAAATTGTGCCATATTAACATAGGCTGGGTTATGGTCACCTCCAAATAGTTTTATAGGTTCTAAATTTATTTGAGTATCATATTTATTTTTAATTGAATTGAATAGGGACTCATCGTAATCTTTATAATTCATAAAAGAATACTTGTTTTTTCTATAGAAGCCACAAGGTATTTTGCCTTGGTACATTGCAGCTTCAATCAGTATAGTGCCAGAACCACACATGGGGTCGAGTAGGGGAGTATTACCATCCCATCCAGACCATTGAATAAGTGATGCAGCTAAGACTTCATTTAATGGTGCTTTATGACCTGATTCTCTATATCCTCTTTTGTGTAGAGAAAAACCAGAGGTGTCTAAAGAAATTTGACATTCATCATCATTTATATAAGCATGAAACCTAAAATCTGATTCTTGAATATTAACAGATGGGCGTTTACCTAATTTATCTCTAAACTGGTCAACTATTGCATCCTTAATTTTTAAAGAAACATAATGAGAATGATTAAAGTATGGGCTTGAAATAATACTATCAATCGCAAAGGTATGTTTGTGGCTAAAAATCCTTGTCCAATTGTATTTATAAACCTTATCATATAAGCTTTGCTCGTCGTTTACTTTAAATTTGTAAATAGGTTTTAAAATCCTTAGCGCTAGCCTTGAAAGATAATTTGCAGTATACATTAATGCTTTATCTCCTTCAAATGAAACAGCTCGATTTAAAATTTCAATATTTTCAGCTCCAAATTCTTTTAATTCATCAGCTAATTTTTCTTCTGAACCTTGTAGAGTAGTTGCTATATATTTCACAAGTAAAATTTTATGCAAAGAAATGAATTTATATTTACAAAATGTTAAAAATATAAACTCTTATTAAGAAAATTTTTAATGTTATTACCTTTGTGTTAATGACTAATAATGTATGAGTTTATTTTTCTTTTAATATTTAAAAAAAATTAAGCAAATTCTTTATTTGAATTTGTAACTTAATTTATAAAAAAAATAAAGGAAAGTTTTTATCTTTACGGAAACAAAGAGCATTTTTAAAAAATTATTATAAAGATAAAAATTTAAACATGTTCTAAGAATATGTTTAAAAATTTATCACAATGAGAATCAATAGATTAAGGTTTTGGCGAAATAAATATTTTTGAGTTTATCGAGATAAACGATAAAATATTTATAAAGACAAGTTCTTAATATGTTGGTTTTCATAAAGATAAAAATTTAAACATGTTCTAACATCTATTAGTCTAACTAATTTAAAAACTAATTTATAATTAAATATGATAAATTTACGAAAACTCTCTTTCGTACTATTGGGATTGTGGCTTTTTCCAAAGATGAGTCAAGCTCAATTTTGTCCAACTTATCAAGGTGATTATGGTATTAATGAATGGAAAGTCCATGCATTTAATGACCAATTGTTTAGTGCAATCGAGTATGCAGGATATTATACCCTTGGCAATACTTCTGTAACTGAACTATTAGGAGATGCAGATGACATTGAATTCAATACCTGTACCCATGGTTGGTGGGCTGGAGCAGATAATAGTACTTGCCTATCTTATGATAATAATAGTGGAACTGTAGAAGGAGGTGCCTTTGGAACACCTATGAATGTTGGTAATTTTCAAGGAAATGGAATACTATGTCCTGCCATTACCAATACTCCTGGTGGAAATAGTATCCTAGCTAAAAGACAAGGCTTTGAATCAGGATATTATCGCTTAATTTTATATAAATATGATGATCAGTTGGATATTTCTATAGATATAGAAGGAGACGGAATAGCCGATTGGACGACTTCTTTTGATGCCACCACTTGTTGCTGGCAAAATGAAGGTACTTATGGCGAACTTTGGGCAGGTCATTTAGGAGCTAACTCTAGAGTTGATATCCAAGGAATAAATGACATCATTGCTGATGAAAATTATTTATATTGCCATCTAGTATTTATGAGAGATGCTGCTAATACTTTAACAACAAATAATACAGTTAATGTTAGTACATGTATTGGAGGTACTATTGATTTAGATAATTATGATTCTGATGTAATTGCAGCAGTTGGGAGTGGCTCGACAGTAACATGGTATGAAGGTAATCCGATTCAAGGAGGAATGATGATTAGTCCTACTGATTATCCTTTGCAAAATATACAAACATTGGGGCAATCTGATGTCGATTTTTCTGATACACAAGGAACTGCTAACGGCGAATGGCAATATGGTTCTTATGAAGGAACTAACTATACTTCCTTTACTCAAATGACTTATAATGGTACTTTTTGGGAAACTTCTGGAACAACATTAAATTTACCTACTTTGACAGATACCAATGGCCATCCTAGTATTGATAATCCTAATTTATCAGCCGTAAGAAGATGGATAAGTAATCATACAGGCATCATTACCATGTGTGGAACTCTCGAAGATTTAAATACAGATAATACAGGGGGATGTTTTGGAAGTACTCAAAGTATTAGAATACTAGTAAATGGAGTAGAAGTATACAGTGCTTTTAACATCAATGCTGCTTTTGATTATTGTGTTTCTGCTACTGTAAATGCAGGAGATTTTGTCGATTTTATAGTAGATGCTGATGGTGATGCTTCTTGTGATGACACCTATTTTACAGCTCATATATCAGCTAACCAATTATATGCTATAGTAGATAATGATTTTGATACTCAAATACCAATTATACCTGATTTTTATACTTTTGATAATAATGATATTGACCCAACTACCACAAATGTTACAACAGTAACAGGGAATGATGGCGAAATTCAATTGTGTATTAACGATGGAACAGGACCTTATAATATTGAATTAACTCCTAATGTGGGAACTGTTTTTCAAGTAGCAGGAACATGTAATTTTAATTATGTAATTGCAGGTTTGAGTCAAGGTGTTTATTCTGCAAGTATAACCGATGCAAATGGTTGTAATACCATAGTCAATAATTTAGCTATTAATGCTCCAAATTGTACTGGATTTCAACTATCAAGCGTCAATCCTACTGATGTAACTTGTACTGGAGCAAATGATGGGACTTTAGAAATATTATTACATGATGAAGGAACAGCTACGACAATTACAGTCGAGTTAGGAAACGGAATTCCTCCTCAAACTTTTCCAGTTTCTGGAACAGACCCTTTCCTTATGACTGATTTACCTGCGGGTACTTATAATGTAGCTCTTTTTGATAATAATGGATGCGAAGTAACCTATTTATATAATCCTGTAGTAATTACAGAACCTAATGATGTCAATATTTCTGGAACTTCTACAAATACTACATCTCTTGCTTCAGCTGATGGAACTATCCAAATTTGTGCAAGTGGAGGCTCTGGTGGTTTTTCTGCTTCAATCAACCCAACCGCAGGTAACACAACCAATAATACAGCTTGTGGAGATGAAGGAATATTAATTGATAATTTACCAGCAGGAACTTATGAAGTCACAGTAACCGATGCAAATGGCTGTTCAGATGTACTTACTTTTATTATTAATGATCCAACCTGTCCTATAAGCATTGATAACTTTGTAGTGACTGATATTGATTGTAATGGAGATAATACAGGTGTGATAGATTTTAATATTGTGAATGGCACATCTCCATTTTCATATTCATTTGATGGAGGAATGACTTTTTCTACTCCTCAAAATAATAATGATGTTAATATATCAGATTTAAATGCTGGAGTATATGATTTATTAATACAAGATGATAATGCATGTCAATTTATTATTAATAATATAATTATTAATGAAAATGAAATGATAAACCTTGATGCCGATGTGCAACACGTATCTAATAATGGTGGAACTAATGGCAATATAGGTATGTGTATAACAGGAGGAATAGCTCCTTATACTATCACTACTAGTCCAAATACAGGAACATTAACAGATTTGGGAGCAAATTCTATTTGTGATGGTTCTTTTGATTTAAGTAATCTTCCAGCTGGAGTTTATGATATTACAATAACAGATGATATTTCATGTTCACAAACTTTCCAAGTTGAAGTTTTAGAACCTACTTGTCCAGGTTTTGGAATTACAGATGTACAAACTAATGATATTACTTGTTATGGTGCTAATAATGGAAATGTTATTGTAAGTCTAACAGGAGGTACTGCTCCTTTCACTTATCAATTGTCAGGTATACAAGATATTGTGACTAATAATTCTGTTCAAACTATAAGTGGTTTAGATAATGGCATGTACGAGTTAATCGTCACAGATGCAAATGGTTGTGTCGCACCTTATTCTGGTTTAATATTAATTAACGAACCAGAACCATTAGGTTCAATAATTGTTAATTTACCGCCTTGCCCTGGAGAAAGTAATGGTACTATTTGCTTGACTCCAGAATATGGTACAGCTGGTTATACATATAATTTGGAATATGATGATAATCCTGTTACTGTTGAAACAGGTGCAAGCTCAGTTTGTGGAGGTGAGTTTCATGTAAATGATGCTGCAGAAGGTCAATATTTTGTAGAATTAGTAGATGCTAATGGATGTATAGCTCATGCCTTATATGAATTACCTTCTTTTGGAGCTGATGCTCAAGCAATAGCTACCCCTACTTGTACAGGACAATCTTTAGGTGCTGTTGATGTAATAGCAGTTGGAACAGCTCCTTTTACATATTCTTGGTCAAATAATGCAGATACTGAATCAATTGAAAACTTAGCTCAAAATACTTATACCGTTACCGTAACAGATAATAGAGGTTGCCAAACGGTCACTCAGACTACAGTTGGTTTATCTGATTTAAGTTTAGACTTTTTTATTGCTGAAACTTGTATAGAACAAAGCGCTGGTGCTATAATTACCACAGTAACAGGTGGTGTGCCAGTTTATCAATTCAATTGGTCAAATAATACAATGACTACCAATGAAACTTTATCTAATTTAGATATTGGTACCTATTCTGTTACGGTTACAGATGCTAGAGGTTGTGAAGCTCAAGGTCAAACCGAAGTAACTGAATATGATATGGAAGCAGAACTAATCGTTCAAAATACTTGTGTAGATGATAATAAAGGAAGTATAGTCGCTAGTCCTTTAAATGGAATTCCAGGATTTACTTTTAATTGGTCTAATTTTGAAAATACAAGTGAAATAAATGACCTAGCTATTGGTACTTACACGGTTACAATTACAGATTTAAATGGTTGTACTGTAGTTTCATCTGCTACTGTTGAGGATTATGAATTAACACCTGTATTTGATGTTGCCAATGTATGTGCAGGTCAAGAAAATGGTTCTATTTCTGTAACGGTTGATAATGCAACTGACCCTATTAATTTTGAATGGTCTAATAATCTTAATGGTAATCCATTACTAGATGTTCCTGCGGGAACGTATACCGTTACTATTACGGATGCTATTGGTTGTCAAACTTCTGGTAGTACTACAATAGGACAGTTTGATTCTCCTGTGATTGTTATGAGCCCAGACACTGAAATAGAAGAAGGGGAATTTACTCAATTATCTGCAGATGTTACAGGGGGAACAACTCCTTACACTTATCAATGGATACCTGCTAATGGAACTTTAACTAATCCAAACGGTCCTACTACAGATGCATTCCCTGTTCAAACTACAACATATACTTTAGTGGTAACGGATGCCAATGGTTGTGTGACTACAGCGGACGTAACCGTTACCGTATTTCCTCCTGCAATTGTAGTAATGCCTACAGCATTCTCACCAAATGGAGATACCAATAATGATACTTATGGTCCTTTTGTTCCTAATGCCAATGCTGATATTACGGGTTTCAAAATATTTGATAGATGGGGCGTTTTGGTACATGATGACCCTACAGTAGATTGGGACGGAACCTATAATGGTAAAGAACAACCTATTGGAACTTATGTCTATTTACTAGAATACATTGATTTATTAGGTAGGTCTAGAGAGTTAAAAGGACATTGTAATTTAGTTAGATAATTCTAAAATTTATTATAAGATGAATTATAAATATATATTAATAATAATCATAATGTTTGTTGCATTGAATATGAATGCACAAGACAAACACTTTTCTCAATTCTATAATATGCCATTATCAGTTAATCCTGCTCTTTCTGGTCATATTGAAGGAACGTATAGATTGGGACTTATTTATAGAAATCAATGGGGCAGTATTACTCAAGGAGGTGTTTATTCAACGCCAGGAGCTGCTTTTGATATGAATTTCAAACTGAAAGAAGAAAGTAGAAATTCATTAGGCTTTGGTTTAATGTTTTTAAATGATCAGTCTGGAGGTGGCGATTTATCAGATATTGAAGTGCAGTTATCGGCTGCATATCACATGAGTTTAGATAAAAAAGAAAAAACCTATTTATCTTTTGGATTACAAGGAGGCTTTCTCAATAAACGCTTGAATTCTAATTTACTCATTTTTGAAAGTATGTTTGATAATAATGGAAACATTGTCAATCCAAGCAATGAGAATTTTAATAATACTCAAATATCAGGGGCTGATTTAAGAGCTGGTTTGGTAATGAGTTTTTATCCAAATGATAAAAGCAATTTTAAGTTTGGAGGATCATATATGCATTTAATTCCGACTTCTGAAATATTCCTTGCTGGTACTAGTGAAAATAATTTGCCAGGTAGATTAGTCGCTTTTGCACAAGCCACTTTTGGATTCAAAAATCCAAAATTAAGCTTAATGCCAGAGCTTCTCTTTATGAATCAAGCAAGCGTTAATGAGATTAATTTTACAACGAATCTTGGTTATGCTTTTAATCCTGATATGCAATTAATAATAGGAGGAGGATATAGAGTAGGAGATGCAGCCATTGTAGATGCTGGAATAGTGTTCAAAGGAATGAGGTTAATGGCAAGTTATGACTTAAATATATCTCAATTACAACCTGCTTCAAGGACACAAGGTGGTTATGAAATTACAGTTGGTTATATAGGTAGAACATCCAAACCAGTTAAGCCAGACTTACCTTGTATTCGTTTTTATTAATATTATATTTTAAAATTTAAATTATCTCTAAAATGAGAAATCTTTATATAATACTCATAATAATTTTTATATCTAATACTTTATTGGCTCAGCCAGGAAAAGTGAAAGATACGTGGAATGAATTGGCGGCAAAAGCTGATGAATTATTCATGAAAGGTAGTTATTACTCCGCTGTGGATTACTACAAAAAAGCAATACAATTAAACAATAAAAACCTAGAGTTAAAATTCAAACAAGCTGAGGCATCAAGAATGGGAAGAGACTATAGAGGAGCGGTTTCAGCTTATAGAACTTTAATGAAGAAAGGAGAAAAGGATTCTTCAATTCATCAAGATTATCCAATGTTAAAGTATCATTATGCTACTATGCTAAAACAAACAGAAAAGTATGAATTAGCAGCAGAAATTTTTAATGATATTTATCAAAATTATGATGGAGATGATGCTGATAATATTAAAAGCATGGCTCAAAATGAATATAAAGGTTGCCAAATGGCAAAACTTCAATCAGAAAAAATAATTGTAGTTAAAGAAGTTGATAATTTAGATAATAAAGTAAATAGTAAATATACTGAATCGTCTGCTTATGTGATGCCTGATGGTAGATTATTGTTCACATCTTTCAAAGCTGACGAATTGATAAGACAAGAAGAACAAAAAGAACAAGGATTATCTTCTAAATTATATTTTGCAACCATTGAAAAATTCAAAAGATCAAAGGAGGTTAAGGAGTTAAGTATTGCTTATGAAGATGTTTTTGAACATGTGGGTTCTGCTTCAATCTCTGAAGATGGTGAAAGAATGTATTTAACAATTTGTCAACAAGTAGGTGTAGATACAGATTGTGGTATTTATTTAAGTACCAAAAATTCAGGAAATGATAAATATGCTTGGTCTCGTCCTCAAAAAATTGAAAGCGATATCAATATGGATGGATATGAAAGTACAACTCCTTGGGTTAAAAGTGATATTTATGGCAATGATGTAGTCTATTTTTCTTCTAATCGTCCTGGTGGACAAGGAGGTTACGATTTGTATATTGCTTCAGGGGATAAATTGAATTCAATTGTAAATTTAGGAAAAACTATTAATACTATTGGTAATGAGTATTTTCCTTATATTGATAATGCTGAAGGATATCAAGATGATAGACCTAGATTGTATTTTAGCTCTGATGGACACCCTTCTTATGGAGGCTTAGATGTATTCATGTCTCATCATGAAAGTATCTCTAATACAGATTGGTCTCCTGTGAAAAATCTTGGTTTAGATGTCAATAGCTCTTCTGATGAAACATCATTTGTTTTAAATGGAACTAAAGATATAGCTTATTGGGTATCTAATAGATCTGGGGGGTATTCAGTTGCTGGAAGAACTTGTTGTGATGATATCTTTGTTGCAAATATTCAAGGTCCTGATTTAGAAAAACTACTAGTAAGTACAGGTAAAGTCTTCGATGAAAATAAAGAAAATTTAGAAGATATAACGATTGAATTATATGATGTTACAGGAGAAGGTGAAAAGGAATTAATTAAAACTATTACAACGGCCTCTGATGGTTATATTTATGATGATTTGGATATTAATAGGGAATACTTGATAGAAGTAAAAGAAGAGGGCTATGAACCATATTCCTATACTTTTAATACTAATGTCAATGAAGATAAAGTCTTTGAAAAAGATATTTATTTAATCAAGATTTCAGATTCTTGCACACTATCATTTACAGCCAGAAATGAAAAAGGAAACGGAGCTTTATCAAATGCAGTTGTCAAAATTTACCAAAGAATAAGTGGTAAAGAAGAATTGTTTACTACCTTAAATACAGATGCTTCAGGAAAATTAACTACTGATTTGCCAAAAGGTAGCTCATTTAAAATTGCAGTATCAAAAGATGGGTTTTTATCTTCTTCAACATCTGTTACTACTGGAACATCCAAGGAATGTACAACTAATTCAAGTATTTCACTTAAAGAAAAACGCAAGGATGTCAGTTTTAAATTAGATAATATCTTATATGATTTTAATTCTGCTAATTTAAGAAATGAATCTATCCCTCAATTAGAAATATTATTACAATTATTAAAAGATAATCCTAGTATTGTTATAGAATTAGGTTCTCATACCGATAGCAAAGGTAAAGAGGCTTACAATATGAATTTATCCCAACAAAGGGCTCAAAGCGTAGTAGATTGGCTGGTTCAGAGAGGTATCAGTAGAAATAGATTAGTCGCTAAAGGATATGGAGAATCAACTCCTCTAGTTCCTAATACTAATCCTGATGGTACTGATAATCCTGAAAATAGACAAATTAATCGTAGAACAGAATTTAAAATTATAGGAGACATCAATTAAGAGCATGTTTAAAATTTTAATCTTTATGAAAATCAACATATTAAGTACACTGTAACATAAATAAAATTGCATTTTGAAAGAGCCTTTTGTTCTGACTCTGCTTCACGTCCTCGCCTTAATAGCTAAGGCTATTAGGCTGCGGGCGTTCATTGATTCAAAACAAAATTCTTATTTCAAAAACTCAATAAATTTATGTTACAGTGTATTGAAGTGACCTCTTATGATATTGTTTCGGAAGATTTATTTTTCAATCAATTGGGAATTGTAGACATGAGAGATGTAAGTCTTGAAAAGAGAAAATCCGTATTTAACACTGAATATCCACTATTGATAATGTTAATGAGAAATAATAATTCCAATTCAGCAGAAATTATGAAAGCTGAAATCATAAAAGGAGAATTTTCAAATAATAAAAAGAAAAAATCTTAGGAAGTGGAAAAATAAAGAATGACAGGGTGTTATTTTCTTAAATAATAAAGAAATTTCTTTATCAATAATGATACAAAAAATAATTATAATGAAAAAAATTAAATTAATAATATTAGTATTTATCTGTTTCTTAGCTTCTTTAAATGCTCAAGAAACGGTTTGGGGAACTTATAAAATGGAAGCGGTAAAAGGTGAGAAAAAAATGAAAATTACTTTTTCTTACTTCAACGATTTCTTTTATATGGAACCTATCGATAATGGAGTAATCATCGGAAATGAACATTATAAAGCGGCATTTGAAGCGAAAGAAGGAAAAGCATATTTGACTGAAGTTTTAGCTGGAAAAGAATATATGCACCAAGGAAATATAAACCTTTTTATGAGGTCAGGTTTTAATTTTACCGATGATCAAAACGGATTGAATACTTTGATGGATAAGTTTACACGATTGACTTATGAAATATACCGTCCTGGTGAAGATTTTTCTTCTGGCTGGGTAAATGATGAAAAAACGCATATCAATTATATGGAATTGTATGGAAAGGGAGGTGCATATTTCGGTTCTCATAATTTAGATGGAGAAAAAGACGGTTTCGGTTCTTTAATTTTTGCGAATAAACAAGTTCATACGGGAACATTTAAAGAAGGTAAAAGAAATGGAGAGTTTATCGTGAAAACTGATTTTGGTTATGATTTTAAAGGAGAGTATGTAAATGATAAGGAAGTTGGAACGTGGTTGGCAAAAAAAACTAAAGGTGCTGATATGAATACCGTTTCGGAAGGTGAATTCGTAGATGGCAAATTTACCATTACCCGACAATTATCTAAAAAACAAGATGTCAATTTAAAAACGAGTATGGAAAAAGATATTATTTACAAAAGCCATTGGATGGAGGAATGGAAAGAGGGAAAATGGAAAAGGGAGTATATGAAGGAAAGACCTCGTGAATATTTTGAAATTAAAGACATTGCTAATAAACAAACCTATGTTAAATATTTTCAAACTAATCATAAAAAAACGGAAATTTTAAAGCAAAAATCTTTTAAGATGCACCTGTTTAAAATAGAAGAAGATAATGAGAAAAAAGTAGAATATTACAGCTATACTTTTAAAGAAGGTATCGGTCATTCGGTTTCAACTATCACATATTATAAAGAGAGAAAAGAAATAGAGGAGGCTTTTATGGTAGATTATAATATTGTATTTGAGTTTACCAATGAAAACGGCTCATTCAAATATTATTTGCTTTGGGACGAAAAAGAGAAAGAAGATATAGAAGCCGCTAAAGAATACGACAGATTATTAAAGGAAGGAATAAAGAAAATTGATGAAATCCAAGAAAAGTTGAAAGAAGAAAAGTAATCTTTTGTTCCTACTAAAGAATTAATTATATTTATATTTTGAATTAGAATTAATAACAAAATCTCTTTATAAATGAATATTTTCGAATCAGTTTATTGCTATTTTTATCAAGCTCGTATTGATGAAGGTCACCTGCCCAGTACCTCACCTGCCAATGGTAATATTATTTTATCATTAAGTATTGCAATGATATTATTAACCATTGTGTTATTATTGGCATTTATATCTCCTGATTTGGGAGCGAATATGGAAGACTTTTTTCAAGATACTTTTGGACGAAGCTCAGGAAAAACAATTGCCAAAATTATTATGATACCATTGATAGCTTTATTATTTTTAATAATAAAATTTACAATAGGAACACAATCCAATTTTGATAAAATGATAAGTCGATATAGGGCATTAGGAGAAACAGATCAAAAATTAGTCGCTAACAATGGAAAAATATTTTTTATAGTTTCGATGGCAAGTGTTGTCTTACCTATTTTATTACACCTTATTTTTTAAATATTATCAATATGAAAAACAGTATTTTAATTATAATTTTACCATTAATAATCCTTTCTTCATGCACCCCTAAAATGGGTGTTTTGAAACAAGAAGGAATAGACCTACACGAAGGAGCAGATTTGTATTATACTGTTAGGCAAGGTGATGTAATGTATCCTTTTAATATTAATATTAATGAATTTAATCAAGATTATATTTCTTTTGACTGGGATATGGGGGAGATTAACTCAGGCTCTATTTTTATCAGTGAAGCCGCCCTTGATTTTTCTACAGCAATGCACAATTATTTTACAAGAGGATATAAAAAACTAGATGATAAAACGAGTGTTTGGCTCAGTAAAAAATTATTTAAAGACCTCAAATCTGGCAAATCAGTTGAAATTGACTTAGGAATGGGCGTTAAAGAAACGTTTACCAAAACAGGAACAGAAACCTATTCATTTGGTGATAAAGGAGATGGTGTTCCCTATAATTTACCTGTATTTACGGTTTCTAATAAAGATGGAAGCAAAGAAATTTGGATAGCAGATGACCCTAGCAATCGCCTTATCGTGATGATGAATATTGACTTTAGGATAGATTTGAATAATTATCAAGCCTTTGATTAAAATTTAAAAAAACTTCAAAATAAAAAAAACCTATTTGAAAATTTTCAAATAGGCTTTTTTTACTATAAAAACTTATTATCACTAATTCCTAATTAGAATAGAATTAACGAGATTCAATATCTCCAGAACCACTTGTTTTTACTTTTACATCTGAAGGATTACCAGAGTACTCTACATCTCCAGAACCCGTTACTTTAGCATTGATGCTTTTCTTTGCTACAACTTTAGCATCGCCACTTCCTGTAACTGAAACTACGGTATTGTCCGCATCTAAATTAGCTGCATCAAAATCTCCAGAACCCGTTACTTTTACATTTAAGTCACTTGTTGTTCCTTCTAAATCTATATCTCCTGAACCCGTCACTGAGCCCATAACATTATCTGCATCAATTTTTAAATCAATATCTCCAGAACCAGATAGTTTTACTCTAAAATCATCAGACTCGATTTTATCATTAGCTGTAATACTTCCTGAGCCCGTCAATTGTACACTATTTATAATTTCAAATGGAACGGTAATACTTAATTTTTTATTAGTATATAAATTATACCCTTTTTCCGTTTTAATTTTTAAGGTATTTTGCTCCACTTCTATTTGTATATGAGCAACAATGTTTTCTTCTCCTTCAATAGTAATTTTGCCTTCAGTTCCTTTTTCTAAAATAACGTCAAATGAACCTGCGACTAAAAGTCCGTCGTAAGATTCAGTATCTATGGTTTTAGTGATTACATTTTTGTTTCCTTTTACTTTTTTATTTCCTCCGCCCCATTGAGCAAATGTTGAGTTAAATCCAAAAGTTAAAATTGTTAGAATTAAAATTAAATTTTTCATGTGATTAGATTTTTTATATTTTTTATTTAATAGACAATTAGTTATTTTTAGAGGTTGCAATTTGATGATTTTTTTATTTAAATGTATAATGTTAATAATTATTATTTGCATAATTGATAAAGAATTTTCTTTATTAATGGCTTATTGACGATTGAATAGCGACATCAGTAGTATTCTTTTCTTTATTAGATTCCTTTTTATCACTTAATATTTTTACACTAATATTTGGATAGTGTTTTTGTAGATAATCTTTAATACCTACCACATGTCCTGCTCCTACAACTACTAGGTTTTTATCATTAGTATTATTGTTGATTTGCTCTCCGATATTGATAGCCATTTGTTCATTTCTATAATCCCAATAATATTTTCCTTCTTCACAAGCCTCGCATTCTTTTTGAGTATATCTAAATGAATTAATCTTATGATATGCTTCAATTGTTTTTTTAGAATTGGTATATAATCCACTTTTTCCAAAAAGACCAGGAATGATAGAACGTAAAGTTAATTTGATGCCTAATCGTTTTATTCTCTTAGAATCACCATTGGTTTTTCCTGCTTTAGCACATGCTTGCCATGCTTTATAATATTCAGGTCTTTTAGATTGGTCGTCCATAGAGTATATCATTTTCATATTAGATAATATTGCTAAACGGTGAGTGATTTCATCATTTTCATTTCTTAAAGACTTAGGAGAACCCTCTATGCCATACCTTAATAAATACAAATAGTATCTATAATTAGCATAATCTTTTTTAATAATAAAACAGTACATCATAAATCTAAAATCTTCTTTTTCAAAATCTTCTAAATTCGTATTTAATAATTGATTAAAACGATTTTCATCAGTAGGGTACACTTGTTTTAAGGAATCCGCCAAATGATAAAATTTTGTATAAATCATGGAAATTTCAAAAGTATCAGTAGATGGTAAACGTTCTACATAAATGGCATTGGCTTGGTATTTCTCGGCTTTTTTTAATAAAGGCTTGTAACTGTTTTTTAAGAATTTAGGTACTTGGTGCATCGTACCAATAATCAATACTTCTTTAGTATTATTTTGTGCTTGTAAGCTAATTACTGAAATGATTAAGATGTTGATAATAATTAGTAAATTTTTCATTTTTTTTATTTTTAAAATTTTATAAATAATTTTTGATTACGATTACAAATTTATGTTCACTTTTAGGCTGAGTAAAATGTAATCTGTCAACTCATCAGATATATCGGTAAGTGTTTGAAAATCCAATTTTGACGTTGACCGATAAAATTCTTTAGTTGACCGATAAAAATGTTTATAAGGGCATTTTATAAAGAAAATTTGCTATTATTTATAGTATATTAGCATCATGAAACACAGAATTGGACAATTAGTATTATGGGTTTTTTTATTTGAATTTTTAACAGGACCTATCAAAGAATTTCTAGAAACACTAGATTTTAAGGAAGCTATTCTATCAAATTTTATAGAGCCTCATACTGCTTTTTTATTTTTTACTTTTATAATAGCATATGGTGCATATTCTATAATGGTATATTTTATTTTTAATTATACTTATCCTACTAAAAAATATATGTTGGCTATTGCTGCCTTTATAATAGCCAGCTTTATTGCTGTTGGAATAAGGTATTTCTTACAAGAATTACTAGGTTTTTGGATAACAGGAGCCACAAATTACAAAGGCAATTATTCATGGTCATTTTATTATTTAGATAATTTATATTATTTAATATTATATTTTGGATTAGGTACAATCTTTTTCTTTTTTCAATATTCAAAATATAATGAAGAACAAAAAAATAGACTAGAATTAGAGAATAAAAAAGCGGAATTGGCTTTTTTACGCTCTCAAATCAATCCCCATTTTTTATTCAATAGTTTGAATAATTTATATTCATTAGTTTACTCCAAATCAGATAAATCCCTAAAGTCTATAGAAAAATTATCCAATCTTTTGAGGTATTCATTATATGACAATAAAGAAATAGTGCCATTGAAAAAGGAAATTTCTTATATCAATGATTTCATAGAATTAGAACAAATGAGGCATGATTTTCCTATTGCTTTAGATTTGAATATCAATGAATCATTAGCTCAACATAAATTACCTCCTTTTTTAATCATTCCTTTTGTAGAAAATGCATTCAAGCATGGAGTTTTAAATGATAAAGAAAATTCTTTATATTTTAATTTGAATAAGGATAGAAATGATTTGATATTTAAATCTTCGAACCTCATTAAAGTACAAAATAAAGATAGGGTAGGGGGCATAGGACTCAGCAATGTCAAAAAAAGATTAGAATTATTATACCCAAATCAATTTGAATTGAATATTGATGAAAACAATAATACATTTAAAGTAAGTTTAAGAATAAAAGATATATGTTAAAGTGTATAGTAATAGATGATGAACCATTGGCGATTCAATTGATTTCCGATTATGTTTCTAAAACAGAAGGATTAGAATTAGTCAATACATATACAGATGCTATTAAAGCCCTACAATATGTTCAAGGAAATCCTGTCGATTTAATATTTTTAGATATACAAATGCCCGATTTGACAGGGATTCAATTCATGAAAATTCTCAATAAAAAAAGTAATTTTATATTGACTACTGCCTATGATGAATACGCATTAGATGGCTACGAATTTGATGTGATTGATTATTTATTAAAACCAATATCTTTAGACAGATTTATGATTGCTGTTAATAAGGCAAAAGAAAGGATTAGTCAGCAAAGTCAAGTTGAAAGTATAACTATTAACAAGGAAAAAGATTATATCTTTGTAAAAACAGAGTATAAAGTGAAAAAAATTAATCTCAGCGATATTTTATACTTTGAAGGATTAGGAGATTATATAAATATTCAAACAATAGATAAAAAAATACTAACTTTAGAGAATATTAAAAGTTTTGTAGAACGATTGCCTCAAGAACAATTTATGAGGGTTCACAAATCATATATTATTAATATAGAGAAAATTGATTTTATAGAAAGAAATAGGGCAGTCATTAATGAAAAATATATTCCAATTGGCAAAACCTATCAAGATGCATTTTGGAAAAAAATAAAGTGATAAATGGATGAAAAAGTCAAGTATATTATCAATCAATTAGATTTTAATTTGCTTTATGCCCAACAATTAGTAAAAGATGTAAGTGAAGAATTGATGATGCATATACCCCATAAAGGATTGGAAAATCATCCTGCTTTTACATTAGGACATCTAGCTGTTGCTACTGCAATGACGATTAATTATGCAGGAGGGCAATCAAGTTTGCCAGATTTATGGAATCAATTATTTAAGAGAAATGGTCCTGGTGACCCTAGATTGCCAGAAGAAAATACAGCACTCTATCCAAATAAACAAGCCTTACTAAAGCAATTAGAAGTTCAACACAATCACTTAAAAGAAACATTATCCCAAGCAAATATTGATGATTTTTATGAAAATACTCAATGGCGGCTCAATGACTATTTGCCTTCACGCTTAGATTGTATTATATTTATGAGTATCAACCATGAAGCAATGCATTTAGGACAGTTGGCTGCTTGGCGAAGAGCGATGGATTTACCATCTGCCCTAGCAAGAGTTTAAAAATTTATTATTATGAAAAAAATAATCTTATTCATCAACTTTGTTTTTATCCCTTTAGCAATATGGGCAAATGCTGCTCAACCAGGAATTTGGAGGGCAGGAGGTACAGGTACATTTAATCTTTTATTTGAAGAAGATACCGCTTTCTACAAGAAGATTCAAATGAAGCAAGAGCAGGTCAGTATTCAATTGTACAAGGGATTTGCAGTAGTCAAAGGAGAGTATTGGATGTATAATCACGAAGATACTAGTATTGTTATGCGGGCAGGTTATCCTATCAATGCTGATTTTGAGTCCCATAAAAATGGTTCTGATTTGACTGCTATTTGGTTTGATGAAATGTATCAATTTAAAGTCTTAATTGATGGAGATGAAATGGATTATGAGAAAGTAGAAGTAGAAGAGGTGAATTCTGAGTTTGTAGATAATTATTCTGCTAAGCAATGGTATGTATGGAAGAATGAATTCAAGCCCAAGGCATTGACTAAGATTGAAGTATTTTTTATTTTAAATACAAATGAAGCCAATGTAAGAGAAGGTTATGATACTCGTTCATTCAATGCTTTTATTTATATATTAGAAACGGGAGCTACTTGGAAAAATCCAATTGAAAAAGGACTCATTAAAATACAATTAATGGATGGGATGTCTAATGAAGATATCAAAGGCTATGCATCTGATTTGAATTTGAGCTATAATAGTGCTCAAAATATATTATATACTCAATTTACAGATTTAATTCCCACTCGTAGTGATAATATCGCCTTGACCTATCATAAGCAAATAGATGAATTTGATTTTAATAATATTATTAATAATAAAGATAAATATTATAATGATATTGATAGGCTTTCTAAAACGCAACTCAATAATAGCAATTTAACCGAAATACTAAAATTTGATTCTCCTTTTGATATTCCAAATACGAGCACCAATATTATAGGTGGAGTGTTTATATTTATGATTTACGGTGTGCCTATACTAATTGGACTGATTGTTATATTTGTTTTATATTGGATATTTATTAGGAAGAAAAAATAGCATAAAAAAAGGACAATTAGCATCACCAATTGTCCTTTTTTATTATTATAAATAGAATATATCTATACTGCAAAACTTTCTCCGCAGCCACAAGTACGAGAGGCGTTAGGATTAGAAAAATGAAATCCTTTTCCATTCAATCCACCCGAAAACTCTAGCGTTGTATTACATAAATAAAGGAAACTTTTCAAGTCTGTAACGACTTTGACACCGTTGTCATCAAAAACTTGATCGTTTTCCTGACTTTCATTATCAAAATCCATTTGATAGGATAGACCACTACAGCCACCACTTGTTACGCTCACTCTTACAAAGTAGTCCTCACTTAATCCTTCTGTGGATTTGATTTCGTCTATTTTATTTTTTGCACTGTCAGATACAAAAAGCATAATTATTGATTGTTTTTTTCTTTGTAATCGTTAATTGCAGATTTGATAGCATCTTCTGCTAAAACAGAACAATGAATCTTAACAGGAGGTAATGCCAATTCTTCTACAATATCCATATTGTCAATTGAAAGTGCTTCGTCGATTGTTTTTCCTTTTAACCATTCAGTAGCTAAAGAAGAAGAAGCAATTGCAGAACCACATCCAAAAGTTTTGAATTTCGCATCTTCTATAAGTCCTTCATCATTCACTTGAATTTGAAGACGCATAACGTCACCACACTCAGGAGCTCCAACTAAGCCTGTTCCTACATTTTTATTATCTTTATTCAAAGTTCCTACATTACGAGGGTTTTTGAAGTGGTCTAAAACTTTATCTGAATATGCCATATTTTTAATTTATTTTTTATAATATAAATATAATACTATTTTTTCAATTTAATGATAACTGATAACTGATAACTGATAACTGTTAATGTTCGCTCCATTCGATAGATTCCAAATCAATACCTTCCTTGAACATTTCCCAAATAGGACTTAAAGAACGCATGTGATTGACTCCATTAGCAATCCATTCAATAGTTTGGTCAATTTCTTGTTCAGTAGTGTATTTTCCAAGAGAAAACCTCAAAGAAGAATGTGCCAAATCATCTCCTAACCCTAGTGCTTTTAATACATAACTTGGTTCAAGTGAAGCAGAAGTACAAGCAGAACCAGATGATAATGCAAGATTTTGATTAAAAGTCATCATCAATCCTTCTCCTTCTACGTGTTTGAAAGACATATTAGTAACGTGAGGCATTCTGTGTTCTTCATTTCCATTGATAACTACCTCTTCTAATTGTTCCATTAAAGCTGCTTGTAATTTATCTCTCAACTTAGATAGACGCTTTGCATCTTGCTCCATTTCTGCCATTGCAATTTCAGCTGCTTTACCAAACCCAACAATACTTGGTACATTTAAAGTTCCAGAACGCATGCCTCTTTCGTGTCCGCCACCATCCATTTGAGCAGTTACTTTTACTCTAGGCTTTTTTCTGTTCACGAATAATGCACCTACGCCTTTAGGACCATACATTTTATGAGCTGTAAAAGCGGCTAAGTGAATACCCATTTCTTTAACATCAACAGGGATTTTACCTGCCGCTTGAGTGATGTCTGACATGAATAATACACCATTTTTAGCACATATTTCACCAATTTGTTTAACAGGTTGTATAACTCCTGTTTCATTATTAGCAAACATGATAGAAACCATTACCGTTTTATCCGTAATAGCATTTTGTAAATCATCTAAATTGATTAAGCCGTCTCTTTGTACCTCTAGGTATGTAACTTCCGCACCTAGTTTTTCTATCTTTTGGAAAGCATCTAATACCGCTTTGTGTTCCGTAGTACAAGTAATGAAATGATTTCCTTTTCTGGCATACATTTCAAATACTCCCTTGATAGCTAAATTATCTGCTTCAGTAGCTCCTGAAGTAAAAATGATTTCTTTAGGGTCAGCACCAATTAATTGGGCAACTTGCTCTCTAGCATAATCTACACCATCTTCTGCTTCCCAGCCATAAGGGTGATTTCTACTAGCTGCGTTTCCAAACATTTTTGTAAAATAAGGAACCATAGCATCAACTACTCTTGAATCACAAGGAGTTGTAGCATTATTATCCAAATATATACGTTGATTCGACATGTTATTTTTATTTAGATTTAATCTAATTACTGAATTTCGCTGCAAATATAACGCTTTTTATTGAATTATGGTTTAGTGAAAGTTTTAAAAAATAATATAATTTAAATTACAGGATAATTAATTCTGTTTTATTATAACAAATAAAGTATCTTTGAATCCAAACAGATAAGATTATACGTGTTTATCTTAAAAAGAGGGAATGATTAAATATTATAAAAAGGCAGGGAATCAATTAGAAGAGTTGTCGGATTTGATACCGAACTGCTGGGTTAATATTTCTCCTCCTTTTAGTCAAGAAGAATTAGAAGAGTTGGCTGAAAGACTGTTTATTCCCTTAGATTTTTTGACAGATTCCTTGGATATTGATGAGCGTTCTCGCTATGAAAGAGAAGATGATGTTAATCTTATAGTAGTCAATACTCCCGTTCAAAATGATGTTGAAGAAGAAATCGAAGCGGTGTATATCACTGTTCCTATTGGAATTATCCTAACTCCTGAAAATATTATTACGATTGCATCATACAAAAATCCAGTTTTACAATTATTCTTGGATAATAAAGTTAAAAATTTCAATCCTTCAGATGAAACGCTTTTTATTTTGCAAATTTTTGAACAGAATGTGTATCGTTTTTTGACCTATTTAAAAAAATTAAACCTCAAGCGGAATTTAATCGAGAAAGAATTATATGATTCGAGTAGGACAAAGGAATTGAAGCAGTTATTGAGTATTGAAAAGTCTTTGGTATATTTCGTTACTTCTCTAAGTTCCAATGAATTGCTTAAAATGAAAATGAAGAGAGCTGATTTATTGCGTATTCATAACAATGAATTCAAGACCGATTTATTTGAAGATATTATTATTGATAATAGTCAAGCCTTAGAAATGGCAAATACATATACTAAAATTCTTCAAAGTACAATGGAGTCATCAGCTTCTATTATTTCTAATAATTTGAATATTGTCATTCAAAGATTAACCCTTATCACCATTATTTTGATGGTACCTACCTTAGTAGCTAGTTTTTTTGGTATGAATACTCCAAGTGGTTTTGAAGAAGATGACAACGCTTTTTATTGGATAATATTAATCAGTATTATTTTGACTTTATTATTGGTTTGGATTTTTAGAAGGAAGAAGATGATTTAATTCTTTTCATTTCAATTGAATTTGAATATGCTTTCTTGATGTGTCGATATTTATCCAATCTTTAAAATCAGATGTAGGAATACAAGGTATTAAACTTTCGTTTTGTTCATATAGAATAATAGATTCATCTCCTAGGAGAATTTCCATTTCATATTCATCTTGTCCGCTTTTTCCTATCCATGCTTTTGTAATTATAGATTTATTTTTAAGAATATTAGATTTAGAAAGGTCTATAATATTTCTTGGAATAGAATCAATTCCATCACACCAATAAGCTTTGATTTCATCAATTCCTAAGTCATCAAAATTTAATTTAAAACTTAAATAGGTACAGAATTCAGTATTGAAAGATGTCTTGGGTTTTAAGTTATAATTAAAAGCATTACATTGAGGACAATTTATATATTCTTTATCTAAATGATTATAATTACATCGATGGCATTTCCCATAATCATTATAATGGGCAATAACTGTTTTTGCTTCTTTATGGCTTAGTTTATATTCATCAACTAATCGTTGAATCGCAAACAATTTTAAACCTTGCCGAAGCATAGCCCAAATTTCTAAATGGAATTCTTCTTGAAAATTGAGTTTTTTTATGTCATTATTACATTTCTTACAATAGAATAACATACTCTAAATTGAAATAGATACAAGTATCTATTCATTTTCATCTACATTCTTTTTATTCTTATACCATACATAGCCAATTGAACCGACTAAGATATAAGGAGCCATAAACATCAATAATATCCCTTTATTTAATCCTACTTGGTCACTTTGTTCAGCAGTTGCTTTACACATAGCACATTGTGCTTCTGCTAAATCAGGAAATGCAATTAAAAGTATTAATAGGATAGTACTGACTAAAAAGAATTTATTTTTCATGATAAAAATATAATTAATAATAGCACAAAGATACATATTATTTAAACAATAAAATAAGTTTAGAGTTTTATTTAAAATCAGTTTAAATAATTAATTATGAACGTAGCAATAATATTAGGAAGCTCAAGGAGTAAAGGAAATACTTATAATAAAATACAAAAGTTAAAAGAACAAACAGATTGGCATTTGTTTGATTTAAATAATTATAATTTTTCATATTATGATTATGAACATTTAAATAAAGAAGATGATTTCATACCCCTCATGAAAAAATTGATGGATTATGATGTTTTAATTTTTGCTACGCCTGTTTATTGGTATTCTATGAGTGGTATCATGAAAGTTTTTTTTGATAGGTTAACCGATTTAATTACTATTGAAAAAGAGTTGGGGCGTCAATTTAGAGGAAAATATTGTGCAGTTTTATCATGCTCCAATGGAGGTAATTTAGCCGAACAATTTTGGTTGCCTTTCAAAGAAAGTGCTGATTATTTAGGTATGAATTATATTGGAAATATACATACTTATAATGAAGTAGATAATAAAAAAGAACTTATCGAATTTCGAAATATGATCATGAAAGCAATTAAAGTAGCTTAAAAATAAAAAGGAGGACTTCAAAAGCCCTCCTTTTTTATTTTAATAATATTAAATTAATCTTTAATAATTCCAAGAGGAACATCTGTAATGGTTACAGGAACTTCATCAGAACAACCACTTGGACCCGTTGAAAGAATATAATAAGTACCAGGTGCTACAATCGCACTACCTAATTCATTTCCAGCAGTAGCTGGTGTAGCAGAATGATAAGTTATTAAAGTATCTGTAACTGCCCATGATACAGCATCATTAACAACAATTGTTGATAAATCAAAACTATTTTCACTACATAAAATAGGAGCATCAGTGATACTAATATCTGGTACAGGTGAAACTAAAATAGAATGTGTCTCTGTGTCTGTACATCCATTAGCATCGGATACAGTTACGGTATAAGTGAAAGTACCCGCTGAACCAGGAGTTACCACCTCTGTATCCGTAGTGTTACCGCTAGAAGACCATTGATAAGAAGTGCCACCAGTTGCCGTTAAAGTGGCATCATCACCCAAGCAAATTTCACTATCGTTATTTGTATCTCCAGAAGTATCTGCTTCTGTAATTCCAGCGATTGGAAGTGGATTGACTATAATTGTATGTGTTTCAGTATCTGTACATCCATTAGCATCGGTTACAGTCACCGTATAAGTGAAAGTACCAGTAGAACCAGGAGTTACCACCTCTGTATCCGTAGTGTTTGCACTAGAAGACCATTGATAAGAAGTACCACCACTAGCTGTTAAAGTAGCATCATCACCTAAACAAATCTCACTATCGTCATTGGTATCCCCAGAAGTATCAGTCTCTGTAATTCCAGCAGTAGGAAGTGGATTGACGACAATTGTATGTGTTTCAGTATCAGTACATCCTGCAGCGGTACTTACGGTCACAGTATAAGTAAAAGTACCAGTTGAACCAGGAGTTACGATTTCTGTGTCTGTAGTGTTTCCACTAGAAGACCATTGATAAGAAACTCCACCAGTTGCTGTTAAAGTAGCATCATCACCTAAACAAATTTCACTATCGTTATTGGTATCTCCAGAAGTATCAGTTTCTGTAATTCCAGCAGTAGGAAGTGGGTCTACTACAATAGAATGTGTCTCTGTGTCTGTACATCCATTAGCATCGGTTACAGTCACCGTATAAGTAAAAGTACCAGTAGAACCAGGAGTTACCACCTCTGTATCTGTAGTGTTACCGCTAGAAGACCATTGATAAGAAGTGCCACCAGTTGCCGTTAAAGTGGCATCATCACCCAAGCAAATTTCACTATCGTTATTTGTATCTCCAGAAGTATCTGCTTCTGTAATTCCAGCGATTGGAAGTGGATTGACTATAATTGTATGTGTTTCAGTATCTGTACATCCATTAGCATCGGTTACAGTCACCGTATAAGTGAAAGTACCAGTAGAACCAGGAGTTACCACCTCTGTATCCGTAGTGTTTGCACTAGAAGACCATTGATAAGAAGTACCACCACTAGCTGTTAAAGTAGCATCATCACCTAAACAAATCTCACTATCGTCATTGGTATCCCCAGAAGTATCAGTCTCTGTAATTCCAGCAGTAGGAAGTGGATTGACGACAATTGTATGTGTTTCAGTATCAGTACATCCTGCAGCGGTACTTACGGTCACAGTATAAGTAAAAGTACCAGTTGAACCAGGAGTTACGATTTCTGTGTCTGTAGTGTTTCCACTAGAAGACCATTGATAAGAAACTCCACCAGTTGCTGTTAAAGTAGCGTCATCACCCAAACAAATTTCACTATCATTATTAGTATCTCCAGATGTGTCCGCTTCTGTAATTCCAGCAGTAGGAGTAGCATCAACTAAAATGGTGTGTGTCTCTGTGTCTGTACAGCCATTAGCATTAGTTACTGTCACCGTGTAAGTGAAAGTACCAGCAGAACCAGGTGTTACGACTTCTGTACCTGTAGTATTTCCACTAG
>JAHDBK010000183.1 GCA_020630455.1 Saprospiraceae bacterium | reverse complement strand
TTTTGAGTTTATCGGGATAAACGATGAAATATTTATAAAGACAAGTTCTTAATATATTGGTTTTCATAAAGATTAAAATTTAAACATGCTCTTAATACTTTGTACTCAATACTCAATACTAGTATTATGGAATGGACAAATGAACAAATCATGGCAATGGCACCCGATACAGCTACCGCTAATCGTGGTAAAAGTTTGAGTAGCCCTACCAAATGGCTAGAATTTTATAAAGGTGAGAATGTACTTTGGGGAAAATGTAAAGGAAGTGGAAAAAATCCATATTTAGCTGCAATTGATTTGAATGGTCCCGCTTTTAAATGTAGCTGTCCTAGCCGAAAATTTCCTTGTAAACACGGTTTGGGTTTAATGATGATTTATGTAGAAAATGCTTCTTCTTTTAGTCCCTCAGAACAAATTCCAGAAAGCATATCAACTTGGTTGAATAAAAGAAAACAAAAAAACACACCTGAAAATAAATCATCTGCTCCTTCTCCAGAAAAAGAAGCAGCAAAAGCTAATCGTTTTGAAAAAAGAAAAAAATTAATGGCATCAGGCATTGATGATTTACAAAATTGGATATTGGATATGATTCGTACAGGACTAGCGTCCATAAGTGCCGATCATCAATTATGGGAGAGTATGGCAATGAGAATGGTCGATGCTAAAATGTCGGGAATTGCTAGAAGAATTAGAGAAATTGCTTTATTATTTCGTCAAAACCCGGATGCTTATGAAGAAGTACTTTTTGCTTTATCAGATTTGTATTTAATAACAAAATCTTTTTATAAAATTGATGATTTAAATGAAAATTTGCAAAGAGATATTTATGCTTATTTAGGGGTTAATACACCTAGTTCAGAAGTCTTACAATCTATTCCTATTCAAGATGAATATTGGGTATTATCAATAGAAGAAAGTAAAAATATTGATAATGCATTAATGCGAAAAACGTGGTTGAGAGGAATTCATAAAAATCGTTTTGCCTTGATTGTTGAATATGATTATACTAATGCAGGTTTTTCATTTCATTGGCAACTAGGTAGGATTTATCAAGCAGATATGTACTTTTTCCCAAGGACTATTCCATTAAGAGCCATTGCTGGACAAACAACATTAACTACTAAAAAAATTGAGGATATTAAGGGAATTAATAATTTTATTGATTTTAAAAATAAATATCAAAATTATTTAGCTCAACAACCTTGGCTTAGTAATATACCAGAATTATTTTTACAGGTCTCTCCCATCAAAATAGAAAAGCGTTTTTATTTATTAGATCAATACCAACAAACAATAGCTCTAGAAAATGATGAATTGAAAAATTGGAAAGCTATTGCAGTAAGTGGTGGTCACCCCTTGGATATTTTTGGAGAATGGGACGGCCGTCATTTTAAAATAAAAACTATTATTCATAATAACAGATTAATTAATTTATAAAAAAGCGTAACTTCGCACATCTTAATGGATAATAAGTAATGCAAACGGAAACATATAAAATTATTTTACCTCAATTCGAAGGTCCTTTTGATCTCCTTCTTTTCTTTATTGAAAGAGATGAATTGGATGTTTATGATATTCCGATTGCTACAATTACCAAAGACTTTTTAGATTATATTCATAAAATGGAATCGCTAAATATCGATTTGGCGAGTGAATTTATTGTAGTTGCCGCCACTTTGTGCCGTATTAAAGCTAAGTTACTCATTCCTAGAAAAGAGCTAGACGAAGATGGGAACGAAATAGATCCAAGAGATGAATTGGTACAACAATTATTAGAGTATAAAAGATACAAAGGCATATTAGACGAAATGAGAAAGTTGGAAGAAGAACGTTCCTTGAAGAATCAAAGAGGTAATACTTCCAAAGAACTGAAAAAAATAGCCCAAACAGCCTTAATTGATGCCGAATTAGAATCATTGACTTTATTTAAATTATTAAAATCTTTTAAAAAAGTAATGGAGCGCTATGAAGACGCTCAAAGAGTACGCCTCCATAAAGTGGTCAAATACAATTATACCCTCAAAGGACAAAAGGACTATGTATTGAAACTAGTTCTAAAAAAAGAAAAATCAGATTTTAGAGATGTATTTCAAACTTGTGAAAATAGAGTACATGCTATTTTTAACTTTTTAGCCATTTTGGAATTAATCCAAATGGAAGAAATCGGCATCATAGTAGGAGAAGGCATCAATAATTTTTGGATTTATAAAAAAGAAAAGAAAGAACTTGATACAGACACCCAGTGAAAATAATGAAGACTCCTTAGAGGAAATGATTGAAGAAGAATTCAATGACGATGAGGAAAAGGTACTGCGTTCTATCAAAATGAATCGCATTATTATTCCTATAATAGCAGGTTTGGGAGTCGTAGCATATATGCTCTATAATAATTGGGACGCTGAAGAATTTGCTAAACTCAGGTGGAATGCCCATACTTTCTTTTGGATTGGATTAGCTATTTTTTTAATGGTTTTTAGGCATATGGCCTACGCTTTTAGATTAAGAATTCTTTCTGATAAGTTTTTCTCTTGGCGTAAATGTATTCAATTAATATTTATATGGGAATTTAGTTCTGCGGTTTCTCCAACCAGTGTGGGAGGCTCTGCGGTTGCACTTTTTGTATTGGCTCAAGAAAAATTGGGAGCAGCAAAAACAGCGGCCTTAGTCATTTATACGATAGTTGTAGATACTGTTTTCTTTTTGACAGCTATTCCTATGATGCTATTAATATTTGGAGGAGATATTGTTCCTAAATTAAATGATTTGGCTTTTGGTGAATGGACTTTTTATGTCACTTTCGTTCTAATGGCAACCTATGGTGCTTTCTTTTTTTACGGTTTATTTTTTAATCCTAAAAATTTTAAATCAATTTTAGTAGGTTTTACTAAAATTTCTTTTCTAAAAAGATTTAGAAAAAAAGCAGAAGATTTAGGTGATGATATTATTTTAGCATCTAAAGAAATCGCTCAACGAAAATGGACATTTCATATTCAAGCTTATTTATCTACCTTTTTGGCTTGGAGTACCCGTTTCTTTTTATTAAATTGTTTAATTATTGCTTTTAATAATCCAGGAGTAATTTCCTTAGACTTTATAACACAAACAGAACTTTATGCTCGATTACAATCGCTATTTGTAATTTTATTATTGCTTCCAAGTCCAGGAGGTGCAGGATTTGCAGAAGTTGTTTTTAAAGAATTTTTAGTTAATTTTAATTATATTTCTGAAGGTGTTTCCGTTTTAGTAGCGTTGATATGGCGTTTAATTTCTTATTATCCATACCTAATAGCAGGAGCGATTATCATCCCATATTGGTTGAGAAATAGAATTAATGAAAGAAGAATAGAAAAGACTAAAAGTATTAATTAATAAAGAGATTTCTTTATTAATAATAGGGGGTTTTATCAGCACTCAATACTATAAAGTATATTTACATAAAATAACAAAAATGAGGTTTTTACTTTTTATTTTAATATTAATAATTACAGCTTGTCAAAACAATACTCAACAAGAATCAAAAGCGGACTGTCCAACGAGTCCTGCAGCCATTTTTTCAGATACGATGTCTATTATTAATGAACATTCTTTTGAAGTAAAAGGACAATCGGGTTCTGAAAGAGCAATAATTTTTAATGGTTTAGTTATAGAGGTTTTTCAAGATGGCTGTGAAAAATTGAGCCAAGAATTTAGAATTATTCAAAAAGGAGATTTTACTCAATTTGGCGATGATTTTTGGGTACATAGTACAGCCCAAACTTTCGATTTTCTATCCAATTCTTCCCCTTCTTTAGCAGGTTTTAAACAATGGGTAAATATTATATTGCAATTCAAACCAAAGATTAAATTAGCCGAACCATTTTATCCTGACCCAGCTGTTGGTGTTACAATAGATAAAATAGTTAGTAAACAGGAAGCTATCATTATATTTAAAATACAAGAAAAATAATTTAAAAATGACAGTTCAAGAAATAATGACTGAACTCCAAAAAATGGGGAATGAAGGCACTAAGAAAGTATTGATGAAACATGGTGCAAAAGAACCATTCTATGGAGTGAAAGTAGGTGATTTGAAGAAAATTCAAAAGAAAATCAAGAAAAATCATGAACTTTCTTTAGACCTCTATGCTACAGGTAATTCAGATGCGATGTATCTAGCAGCACTTATTGCAGATGAAAAACAAATTTCCAAAGCTCAATTACAAGATTGGGCAAACCAAGCCAATTGGTATATGCTAAGCGAATATGCAGTGGCATGGATAACCGCCGAAAGTCCTTACGCTTGGGAATTGGCTCTAGAATGGATAGATAGCGATAAGCCTAGACTAGCTTCGGCAGGTTGGTCAACATTAGGTTCTTATGTAGCTATTACTGAAGATGAAGAATTAGATTTAGAAGCATTACAATCTTTATTAAATAGAATAGAAAATAATATTCATGATGCTCCCAATAGAGTACGATATACCATGAATGGTTTTCTAATATCTTTGGGTGGAGCAGTGGCTTCTTTTACAGATGAAGCCAAAAGAATAGCCAATAGTGTAGGAAAAGTTCATGTAGAAATGGGTGGCACAGCTTGTAAAGTTCCCTTTGCTCCTGATTACATCAAAAAAATGGAAATAAGAGGTGCAATAGGTAAAAAACGCAAAAAAGCCAGATGTTAAGTATTTATAAAGAAATTTCTTTATTATTATTATAAATAAATAGAATAAAATATGAAGATGAGAACTATCGACCCTAAAACCATCGCCACAAGAGATTTACACCAATTTTTACTAGGAAGTGTTGCTCCAAGACCAATTGCTTTCGCGAGTACTATTGATGAAAATGGCAATAATAATTTAGCTCCTTATAGCTTTTTTAATGCCTTTAGTTCTAATCCACCCATATTGGTTTTTTCTTCAAATAGAAGGGTGACCGATAATACAACCAAGGATACTTTATATAATATTCAAAAAAATAAGGAAGTAGTTATTAATGTAGTCAATTATAATATCGTAAGACAGATGGCGATTGCAAGTGTGGAATATGATACCGAAATTGATGAATTTGAAAAAGCGGGGTTGACTCCCATCGCTTCCGATTTGGTTAAACCAATGCGAGTAAAAGAATCTCCAGCACAAATGGAATGCATTGTAGATGACATTATCACTTTGGGAGACCAAGGAGGAGCAGGGCACCTCATCATTTGTAAAGTCGTAAAAATGCACATTTCAGAAGAGGTTATAGATGAAAAAGACCGCATCAATCCTCATAAAATGGACTTAATGGGAAGAATGGGGCGCGCCTTTTATGTACGCTGTAGCGGTCCTAATGTTTTTCCAATTGTACAAGCAGTTACCCAAATTGCCATTGGTTTTGATGCTTTACCAGAGCACATTAAAAATAGTCCTATTTTAACAGGAAATAACCTAGCTCAATTGGCTGGACTCTTAGAAATACCCAAGCAAGAAGACGCAGCAGAATTGCTCAAAGATGAAAGCATAAAAGCCATGTACGAACTGCCAAATGCCTCGCTCATGCTACACAATTACGCCAAACAATTACTAGATGATGGCAAGGAGATAGAAAAGGCTTTTCAAGTCTTGATGTTAGGAAAAGATAAGTAATTTTCTTTATTAATTTGGTTAGTTTTAGGAAATTTTTCTTTATAGTTTATGTATTTATATTTTAGGATAAGCAACCTTTTATGAAGTTTATTCGACATTATATATAAAATTATAAACGTAACATTTATGAAAACTTCTCTTATTACTTGTCTAATCTTTTACCTTATATTTCAATTTAGTCCGACTAATACTAATAAAGAATGGAATCATTATCCAACGATAACTTGGAAAATGAAGGTTTATGATAAAAAAACTAAAGAAGCTATTAAAGGACTTACTTGTGAAAGAGAAGTTTATTACGAAAATGTCTATTGTCAACCGTTTATGTTATCTTCTATTGATAAGATAATGTTATATGAAAAACAATTAAAAGATAATTTATATTATAAAGGAGAAGATTCAATTAAAATTAAAGAATCTATAGAAGAAGAAAGAGCAGTATTAAATCAATTATTGAAACAGAATGAAATACCTATAATTGATACTATCAAAATTGATACCTTCTATTTCTTTACATTGAGAAATCCTGTTTTGAGTTATAAAGTAACATTAAAGCATCCAGATTATAAAACCGTATTGATAGACAAAAAATTTGATAAATGCACATTCGACATCAATTTAGAATATGGAATGGAAAAAAAAGATGAATAAGTATTTGTTGTAACTAATCAAGAATCCTCCATTATACATTATAAAACCACTTTAAATATGAATAAATATATTTACCTCTCCTTACTTGGAAATATCATTTTACTATTTAGTTATTTTCATTTCTTTCATTTTAGAAAAAGCATTCAAGACTATAAACCTATTTATCTAAGTTTAGATTATAACGCTGAATTATTTGATAAGGATACAGCTATTTTAGAATATATATCAAAAATAACCAATAAAAAGCCTGAAGCAAAAAAAATCCTTATGCCTTATTTACTTAAAGGAGCTTCTAAAAAAGAAGCTATACTCAATCAATTTGATAGAATTATTAACACTCCTAAACCATCAAAAATTCAACTCAAAAATCAAGTTGAAAATTATAATTTATGGATAATTGATATGCAAGATTTGTATGAAAATACAATCAGAGATGTACAAAAAGAAGCCAAATTGAGAGATGAAGAAGTAGAGCAGAAAATTAAAAACTGTAATGTCAACTCTCAAATTTTTCAAGTAAAAGAAAATAGTATTAAAAATCTTAATAAAAAAGAAAAATTGCTGTTTTTAAAATCCTTGAAAGCACAGGTAAATAGACTGTATAATTTTTATACAGGAGATATAGGAGGGATGATTGGAGGGCGTTGTTGTTTTTGTATGACACATTATTATCCTATGGTATTTCCTAAAAAAGAGGTGCTTCAAGAAGGAGAAAAATACGAATGCGATATAGTACTCAACAAAAGCGACCCTTATGGAGAAATAAAACAATGTCAAATATTTTGGGACGGCAAACAATTGGATTATAATCCTTATGAAGGAGAAATAGAAATTAAACAAAAAATAACTCAAAAACCCTATCAAAAACAACAAGCAATAGTTAGGTGGAAAGATGATAATAATCAAACACAATCAGATACTACTTATTTTCAATTTTATATTAATTAATAAAGAATTT
>JAHDBK010000182.1 GCA_020630455.1 Saprospiraceae bacterium | reverse complement strand
CTTTGTACTAAATTAATGATAAAATTAATAGTGAGGATTTTGTTAAGAGTAGGTAGTTTAAAGTGTAGGTGGTGCTCTGAGTGATTGTTGGTATAAAAATACTTTATGTACTAATTTTTCAATATGATTATTATGAATAATATTTTCATTATAAATAATAGAAAAAATCTTTAAAAATAAAGAATTTTCTTTATCAATTGATTTAATAAATAAATTAAAATCATCTGAAAAATTCAGGTCAAGGCAGTGTTTCAAGCTAGTGAATCGAAGATTGTATTCTTGAATATAATTATTAAAAGAGGCTTGTAATTGCTTGTTCTCCCAAGCTAAATTGATGAATTTTTGACGATGATATGCTCTTTTATCAAGGGCAATTAAATAAAGTCCACCCCTATGATTAGGGCCTAAAATGAGCTCTTGATGATTTAAGTCTTCAGCTACTTTTAAGATTAATTCTTTAGTGATTTGAGGACTATCATTTCCTAATACGATTACTTTTTCATATCCTGCATTATATACATTTTCAATTGCATTAGCCAATCTTTCACCAAAGGAATGTCCTATTTGTTGTTGACTAAAACAAGTAAAAAGAGGTAATTGAGTAGATTCTAAAGTAGATAAACTATGATTAATAATAGAATCAAATAAAGCCACTTGTTTTTTATGGTGAATATTTTTAACAAGGGTTTTCTGCTTCGTCTCTTGCAAAGCAGTTCTTGAAAAAAACAATATGGCTGTACTTTGTTGATTCATCATTATTAAATATAATCGGTAAAGTTAGGAAATAGTTGTATGAGTAATTATTTTTTTATTAAAAAGTATGCTTAATTTTAATTATATTTAGAACAAAATCCTCAACGATTGAAAAAGATAAAGCAATTTTTTTATTATTTATTTATCAAAAAGAAAAAAGTAACTTGGACCATATTAAGCATTTTACTTTTAGCCTATATTTTTTGTTTGCCTAGACCCTTATTCAAAAAACCTACTTGTATCGTCATAGATGATAGAGATGGTAATTTGCTAGGAGCGAGTATTGCAAGAGATGGACAGTGGCGTTTTCCTTATTCTGATGAAATTCCAGAAAAATTCAAAAGCTGTATTATTGAGTTTGAAGACAGGCGATTTTATAGTCATTGGGGCGTTGACCCCAAGGGAATTGCAAGAGCCATTTCCCAAAATATTAGAAATAAAAGAATAGTCAGTGGCGGTTCTACTTTGACCATGCAAGTCATCAGAATGGCAAGAGAAAAAGAGTCTAGAAACGTTTGGAATAAATTGATAGAATCTATCATGGCTAGTCGTATGGAATGGACTTATTCTAAAGACGAAATCATGGCATATTACGCTTCTAATGCTCCATTTGGAGGCAATGTTGTAGGACTAGAAGCAGCAGCGTGGAGGTATTATGCCAAAAAACCATCATTACTCTCTTGGGGAGAAGCCGCTACCCTCGCCGTATTGCCCAACAGCCCTGCTTTAATCCACCCAGGAAGAAATCGAAACGCACTAAAAGACAAAAGAAACCGCCTATTATCACGCTTATTAGAGCACGGAGAAATAGATAGTATTACTTGCGAATTGGCGATGGAAGAACCCCTTCCAGACAAACCTCATCCATTGCCTCAACTCGCTCCTCATTTACTTCATAGAGTGGCTTATCAATTGTATTATAATAAAAATAAAACCATACAAAAAACGACGACTACCATTAATCGATTTTATCAAAATCAGAGTCTTGAAATTCTAAAAAGACATCAAGAAAGACTATCTGCAAATGCAATACATAATGCTTGTATTCTTATTATAGATGTAGAAACAGGGGAAGTATTAGCTTATCAAGGAAATATGCCCAACATTAAAGAAGAACACTCCCCTGCTGTTGATATTGTAAGAGCTCCTAGAAGTACTGGAAGTATTTTAAAACCTATTTTATATGCCTCAATGATTCACGAAGGTTCATTATTACCTCAGCAATTAATATCTGACATACCAACTCAAATGGGCAATTATCGTCCTTTGAATTATTATGAAACTTATGACGGAGCGGTAAAAGCAGATAGAGCGATTATCCGTTCATTGAATGTCCCTACAATCAGAATGTTACAAGAGTATAGTGTAGAAAAATTCAAACTACAATTACAAAAATTGGGGATGACGACCCTAAATCGTCCCGCAGATGATTATGGCTTAACATTAATAGTTGGAGGGGCGGAAGGGAGTTTATTTGATATTACGAATATGTATGTCAATATGGCAAGGACGCTCAATCATTTTTATGATTATAATGGTAAATATGATAAGAATGATATTCGCAAAGCGAATTTTATTATTAATAATAAAAAGAATAAAAAAAGCTTACAGAAAGAAGCTCCTTTATTGAGTGCTGCTTCCATTTATGAGACTTTTAAAGTCATGCAATTTTTAGAAAGACCAAGTGGAGAAAACAATTGGGAGACCTTTGCGTCTGACAAACGAATTGCTTGGAAAACAGGGACTAGTTTTGGCTTTAGAGATGCTTGGGCTGTAGGAGTTACCCCTAAATATGCAGTTGGTGTCTGGGTTGGAAATGCGGACGGAGAAGGTCGACCTGGATTAGTAGGAGTCAAAGCTGCCGCTCCTATTTTATTTGATGTTTTTGATTTTTTACCTACGGGAGATTGGTTTAGTCCTCCTTATGATGAAATGAAAACACTAGAGATATGTTCTCAAAGTGGATTTTTAGCAGGTGATTATTGTGAAAAAGACTCTAGCCTTTTACCTCAAAATGGTATAAGAGCTAAAGTCTGCCCATTTCACCAGTTAATTCAATTAGATAAAGAGGGAAAAAGAGTGAATGCCGAATGTTATTCCCCTGTAGAAATGCAACAAAAAGAATGGTTTGTACTGCCTCCTTTAGAAGAATATTTTTATCAATCTAAAAATCCTTCATATCAAAAACTACCGCCATTTCGACAAGGATGTAAAGACTTAAACAATACTAAAAATGCTCCCATGGAATTGATTTACCCTAAATACGCTGCTAAAATTTTTGTACCTATTGATTATGATGGAAAATTGAATCCTTCTATATTTAAAGCCACTCATAGAGATGAAAAGGCAACAATTCATTGGCATTTAAATCATGAATATATAGGAAGCACAGAAGTTTTTCACGAAATAGAAATGGCTCCTCCAAAGGGAAAACACATCATTACTTTAGTAGACCATAATGGATTTGAAATAGAGCAAGAATTTGAGATTATGAATAAGGATGATAGTGATTAGAATGACAAAAGACATTAGATTTTATCAAAATAATAAAGAAATTTCTTTATTAATAACAAAAAAAAAGAGCTGAAATTGACTTCAGCTCTTTTATATCTAAATAAAGGTTAGTTGTTTTTTATATCTTAATTCAAGATTATTTTTTGAACATCGGAGAAATCTTCACCATCTTTAATTCTTATAAAATAGAAACCTCTTTCTAATTCAGATAAATCAATATGACTAATCGTTTCACCATCGTTTACATTCTGTACCATTTTTAATTGACCTACTACATTAAAAACCATAATTTCTTTTTTATTAGATTGAATTCCTCCTGAAATATCAATTTGAAGTTCACCCTTTGATGGTACAGGACCTGCAGTAAATTGAACTTGAGTTTTACATCCATCTGATAATACCTCAATGACATCAGTATACATAAAAGTACCATCGAAACTTACTTGTTTTAATCTATAATAATTTATATCCGTAGATGCATTTTTATGTTCAAAATTATATAATAAAGTCTCTTTTGAAGTACCTGCACCATTTACTTTATCTATATTGACAAAATTTACACCATCTTCACTATGTTCAATTTCAAAATGAGAATTATTTTTTTCAGTATATGTTCCCCATTCTAATTGTACTGTACCGCAATATTTAACTTTTCCTCTGAAAATAGCCATTTCAACATTACTTGTAATAATATTAGCGTTATTCGTTGCTTGAATCGAAGTAAAAGTAGTTGCGATTAATAAGATTAGTAGATAAAAATTTTTCATGTTATTTATTTAATTAAAATTTAATTTTTGAATAATACACAGCATATTACAAATACTATGACAAAAAATTTTATCCACTTTTTTTTAAAGCCAGCTTGTGACAGAGAAGAACAACATATAAATTATTATTATTTATATAAATAATTATTTATCAGCTATTTATTACTAAATCGTTAATAATATTCTAATTCAATAAACAAGAAATAATAGTTGAAAAAAAATTAAAAAAATAGAAAATTAACAATTCATTAAAATGTCAATCATAAATTGGACGAGAATATCAAGTGATTTTTTCTTCTTCTAAGGATTGCTTTTCATACAAATCGGCATAGAATCCTCCTTGTGCCAAAAGTTCATTATGAGTACCCACCTGTGTTATTCTTCCTTCATCTAAAACAATGATTTTATTAAAATCTAAAGAAGAGTATATTCTATGAGTAATAATAATAGCGGTTTTATTGGATAATTCTCCTTGGAGAAATCCTAGGATTTTTTGTTCTGTTTGGGTATCTACTGCAGACAAGCAATCATCTAAGATGATAATATCAGGCTGTTTAATAAATGCTCTAGCGATACTTATTCTTTGTTTTTGACCTCCAGAAAGCGTTACACCTCTTTCTCCTACTATAGTATCAAATTTTTCTGGTAAAGACATAATATCATCATAAACAGCAGCGTGTTTGGCATAAGTTTCTATTTCTTCTTGTGATGCATCTTTCCTAGCAAACGCTATATTAGCAGAAACAGTATCAGAAAACAAGAAGACATCTTGTGGTACATAACCGACTGATTGTCTTAAATTATTTAATTCGTGTTGTTGGGCATTAATTCCATCAATATTTATTTCACCTTTATTGACATCATACATTCTAACCAATAAATCCGCTATGGTACTTTTACCTGAACCTGTTTTTCCAACTATGGCTAATTTTTCTCCTGCTTTGATATCAAAGCTAACATTCTTTAGTGCTTGAATACCTGTATCTGGATAAATAAAAGAAACATTATTAAAAGAAATATCACCTTTAATATCATGATGAATATTTGAATAATTTTGAATATCAGGCTCAGTAAAAATAAATTCATTAATTCTTTTTTGAGAAGCTGCTGCTCTTTGAATTAAAGAAGCTACCCAACCAATTGCAGTCACGGGCCAAGTCAACATATTGACATAAATGACGAATTCGGCTATATTACCTGCTGTTATATTCCCTTTAGAAACTTGTAATCCACCTACATATATTACAATTAAGGTACTCAAGCCAATAAGCAAGACCATCAAAGGATGAAACATAGCTTCTATTCTGGCCAGTTCCATAGATTTATCTTTATAGGTATCACTTTCTTTAGTGAAATATTTTATCATTGACATTTCTCTTACATAAGATTTCACTACTCTAATACCCGAATATACTTCTTGGGAAGTACTGTTTAAGACAGACAATTGTTCTTGGATCTTTGTACTTTTTTTATTAATTAATTGACTTACATAATATATTGAAATAGATAAAATAGGCAAAGGTAATAAGGCATACAAGGTCAATTCCTTACTCACACTCAACATAGAAGAAATAACAAGTACGAATAAAGCGACTAAATTAATAGCATACATAATTGCAGGGCCTAAGTACATTCTTACTTTAGAAACATCTTCAGATATACGAGCCATCAAATCACCCGTATTATTCTTTTTATAAAAAGACAAACTCAATTTTTCATAATGAGAAAAAATATGATTTCTTAAATCTTTTTCAATAAGCCTAGACATGACAATAATCGTTTGTCTCATGAAATACATAAAAACACCCATCATTAATGCTAAACCTAAAACTGCAAGACCAAAGTACATCAATGAAGTGCTTACTTGAGCAATATCCATTTCGATGATTCCTTCCTGTGCATTTTTGACATTATCCAAAACCATATCCAGAGCTTGGCGTATTAAACGCGGCTGCCAAACTCGAAAAATATTAGAAATAACAACAAAACAAATACCCGCTAAAAAACGCCATTTGTATTTCCAAATATAAGAATTGAGATATGCTAAATGTTTCATTGTTTATTTAATGCAAAATTAAGCTAAATAGTTCTTGCTAATTAATAATATTACCATAAAAATCAATAATAAATACAAGAGTAGGTTTAAATATAACACTTATACCCAATCTATTCCTTTTTTCAATAAAGACAAAGTCTTAGCTTCTTCTGAATCTTTTTCTGGGCTGTGATTATATTCCCAATGAACAACAGCGGGTAAACTCATTAATATAGATTCTGTTCTTCCATCAGTATCAAGACCAAATTTAGTACCTTTATCCCACACTAAATTGAACTCTACGTATCGCCCTCTTCTTATATGTTGCCATTTTTTTTGTGCTTCTGTAAATGATTTATTTTTATTATTATTCAATAATGGAAGATATATTTTACAAAAGGTATTTCCAACATCTAATACATAATTGAAAAGGGTTTCTTTTGACATTTCTTCAGATTTTTCATTCAATCTATCAAAGAAAACACCCCCTATTCCTCTTGTTTCTTTTCTATGCTTTACATAAAAATAATCATCTGCCCATTTTTTAAACCTAGGATAGAAATCGGTTTTATATTGATCACATACATTTTTGAGTTGAGCATGAAAAAATTGAGCTTCTTCTTCTTTTACATAATGAGGAGTCAAATCAATACCACCGCCAAACCACCATATTCCTGTATTCATTTCAAAATACCTAACATTCATATGGATAATAGGAACCAATGGATTATGTGGATGCAATACAATAGAAACTCCCGTAGCAAAAAAATCGGCTTTTTCTAATCCTAGAGCATTGCTTATTTTTTCGGGCATAGGACCATGTACCGCAGAAAAGTTCACCCCGCCTTTTTCTATATGATTTCCTTTTATGATTCGAGTTCTACCTCCACCTCCTTCTGCTCTTTGCCACAAATCTTCTTGAAACTGATTTCCATCTGCATTAGATAATTGATTACAAATATCATCTTGTAAACTTTTAAAAGACTCAGCAATTTGTTCTTTTTGCATTTTTATTTAATTTTTTTATTAAAATAATAAAGAGTTTTCTTTATTATTTTAAAAATTTATATATTTGTAAAAAATTATTTATTACAAAATTAAAGCGTTTTATATTAAGAACATTCATTTTATTGTAATTAATTAAAAAACATGGCAGAGAAAAATCATTTAGA
>JAHDBK010000181.1 GCA_020630455.1 Saprospiraceae bacterium | reverse complement strand
AAACATGCTCTAAGAAGCTAACCAATTTGTCCACTTTCCTTTAGCTGTTTTTTCGACTTCATTTTTTTTCAATAATTTTAAAAAATCATTTCTAGAAATCCCCCTCGCTCCTAAAGAAATCAGGTGGTCAGTTCCTTGTTGACAATCAATTAACCAATATCCTTTTTTCTTGAGTTTTTGAACTAAAGTAATAAAACCATATTTTGAAGCATTGCTTTTTTTAGCAAACATGGACTCACCAAAAAAAACTTTCCCTAAAGACATTCCATACAATCCGCCAACTAATGTATTATCTTCCCATACTTCTACAGAATGGCAATAACCTTTTTGATGTAAATCAATATAAGCCTCTTTCATATCATTAGTCAACCAAGTTCCATTTTGACCTGGCCGGTACATATCTTGACAAGCAGTGATTACACTTTCGAAATCTAAATCAAATGTAACTTTGAATTTTTGTTGATTAAAATAGGGCCTCATGCTTTTACTAACCTTGATTTCATCAGGAAAAATCACATATCTCGGGTCAGGACACCACCAAAGAATTGGATCTTGAGGATTAAACCAAGGAAATAAGCCTATTCGATACGCTTCTAATAATCTTTCTCTAGATAAATCACCGCCAACGGCTAATATATCTTCTTCTCCTGTAAAATGAGGATCTGGAAATTGAATGTTGTCACTCAACCAAAAAATAGGCATCAAGATTGGTATTTGCTTATGATTCTATTTGTTCTTCTTCTATAACCGCCGATAAGCCTCTTTCTACTAAAGCATTTTTTAGCGGACGTAAGGTATCTAAAGAACCCGTTTTTACACTACTTTTTCCTTTAAAATGAATAATCAAAGCGGATTGTTCTGCTTGTTGTTCGGTATGGTCTAATATTTCCATAAAACACTTAATTACCCAATCAAAAGTATTATAATCATCATTATATACTACAATATGTGCGATACTACCTGATGTGGCGGCATCCATTACTAAAACATCTTCTTCTTCTTTTATCTGAAAAATCATAGTAAATAAAGATTTCAAATTCATTAAATACGGTATAAAATTAATACATTTACGCTTTCAAATGAATTTTTTTAATAATTATTATTAATTTTAAATTCAAATTTTAAAATTATGAAATTTTCAATAAATATTGAAAATTAAATATTTTTTACTTATTTTTGTATTAAAAATTGAACAATATACCTTAATATATTTGTTTTATAACCTATAACTTAGAGCATGTTTAAAAATTTATCACAATGAGAATCAATAGATTGAGGTTTTATCTTAATATATTGGTTTTCATAAAGATTAAAATTTAAACATACTCTCAAAAGCGAATTATTTATAAAAGCGATGAAAAGATTTAGAAATGAAGATGTATTTGTAGCGTACCGGTTACCTGGAGAAAGTCATCATTGTTTGCTTGAATCTAGTAGAAACAAGGTTATCCCTTTTAATAAAATGGAAGAAGATAACTTTGGCTTTGTTTTTCATCCTTTTGATACAAAACGAGAAGAAGCTCTTGTTTTACTTCCTGAAAATATAGGTATTAATACTCCTTTTCATTTTGAAAGTAAACATCAATCATTCCCTTATGAAATTCATAAGAATGATTATATATCATTACTCAATGATTATATTTATCAAATCAAAAACTTTGGATTACACAAAGCAATCTGTTCTAGAATAATATTAAAAGAAAGAGAATCACAAGATTTATACCCACTATTCAATGCCTTAAAACAACAATACCCATTTGCTTTTGTATATTTAATCAACATCCCTCAGATTGGTTGTTGGATGGGAGCAACGCCTGAAATTTTACTCACTGCTAAAAATCAAGTAGGAGAAACTGTTGCTTTAGCAGGTACTAGACCTCTTAATAGTCCCTATGACTGGACAAAAAAAGAAGAAATAGAACAGCAAATGGTAGAGACTTATATGACCAATATTTTGATACAAAGAAAAACGGATTTTTACAAACATGGACCTTATACAGTAAGAGCTGGTCATGTAATGCATTTAAAAACAACTTTTCGTTTTCCATTAGAAAACTCTTGGAAAAGTTTAGCGGAAGAAATTCATCCATCTCCTGCTGTTTGTGGTTTGCCTAAGCACACTGCTATGGATTTTATTTTAGAAAATGAACCTCATGAGCGTTCTTATTATTGTGGTTTTTTAGGACCTGTTAATATTCAAGAACAAACAAATTTATTTGTAAATTTGCGGTGTATGCAGGTCATGGAAGATAAATTCGCTCTGTATGTAGGAGGTGGAATTACTTCAGATTCACAAGCAGAAAAAGAATGGGATGAAACTTGTTGGAAATCCCGCACTTTATCTGAGATTATAGAAAAAGTATATGAACAAACGGAAACTGTCCAATAAGCCTAGCGTTAGAAATTTAGTAGAGATTTGTGCTGCTAAAGGAATTCGCTATATTATTATTTGTCCTGGTTCTCGTAATGCCCCTCTCAATATTTCATTTAATGAACATGGTAGTTTTAAATGTTTAAGTATTCCTGATGAGCGAGTAGCTGCTTTTGTAGCCTTAGGTATCGCTCAATCCACAGGAAGTCCCGCATTGATATGTTGTACTTCAGGAAGTGCAGTTTTAAATTTTGCACCTGCTATTTCTGAAGCATTTTATAAAAAAAATCCTTTATTAATTGTCAGTGCAGATAGACCATTAGAATGGATTGACCAAGGAGAAGGACAGTCAATTCGACAAGAAAACATTTATGATAATTATATTTATAAAAGTTACCAATTACATTTAGATATTGGAGACGAACAACACGAATGGTCTAATAATAGAATGATTTGTGAAGCCATTGATAATTGCATACTCAATAAAATGCCTGTACACATCAATATGCCTTTTCGTGAACCCTTGTATGAGACAAAAAGCTATGACAACATTCCTCTTTCTAAAATTCATCAAATTAAAGCAACTAAAGGCTATTTAAATGATGAAGATTTAAAATCGATTATTGGAATATTACAAGATAAAAAAATAGTTATTTTATGCGGTTTGATGGAAGTAAATGATTTAAATCAAGAAGCACATCAATTACTCAATCAACAACTATCATTGATTGCTCAAAACGAAAATATAAATGTATTGGTTGAACATACTTCCAATTTATATGACGAAGATTTTATTTCTAGCTTGGATGCATTGATGTCTATAACAAAGATAAAAGATTGGCAACCAGATGTATTAATCAGTTTAGGAGATTCTTTTGTTTCTAAAAAAATAAAATTAGGATTAAGACAATCTAATATTTCTGAACATTGGCATATAGGGACTACAAATGCACAAGATGTTTTCCAATTATTAAGCATGCATTACAAGGTTTCTCCTTATGATTTTTTTAATCAATTAATTAATCATAATATTAATATCAAGGTTTCCAATATTAGTATTTTTAAAAATCAATTTATAAGTATATATATAAAAAAAAGGAAAGCATTTTTACAGCAATGCGATTGGTCAGATTTAAAAGTTTTTGATATTTTAAATCATAGTTTACCTAATAATATTAATTTACATTTGGCCAACTCTTCCCCGATAAGATATATACAATTGTGGGAGATGAAACCTAGTATAAAGTATTTTTCTAATAGAGGCGTAAGTGGAATTGATGGTTGCACCTCTACTGCTATTGGAACAGCTTTAACAAGTGACTGCTTAAATGTATTAATTACTGGAGATGTTGCATTTTTGTATGATTCCAATGCTTTTTGGCAAAAAGAATTGCCTAATAATTTAAGAGTCATTATTATTAATAATCAAGGAGGCGGAATATTTAGATTAATCCCTGGTCCTCCTTCAACTCGTCAACTCGATGATTATTTCGAAACCACTCATCAAGTAAAAATACAAGGAATTGCTGAAGCATTTGATATTCCTTATTTTTATGCAGACGATGAGAATTCATTAAAAGCTAATTTAATCCAATTTTATAAAAAACAGGATAAACCAGCAATACTTGAAATAAAAACACCAAGAAAAATGAATGATGTAATATATAAAAATTTCTTTAATTATTTAAAATTATAAAAACCAATACCATTTAGAAGTAGTCAAAATCTTTATCATTGAATAAATATTATCAATCATATGAAAATTTAGCTCAAGAATGTTTTAATTTTTTAGAAAACATATTAGAGAGAGATTTAACTTATAGAGAAATCAACGGTATTAAAAGTGCAGGTAGCTTAATGATGTTAGAATCATATAGCAATAGTATATTTAGCTGCAAAACAAAAGAAGATGTCGATTTTACTCTAAGTGATATTATGAATTGCAACAGATTAAAGGATTATATTGAGCATTTTAAAAATAATATTATTAATATTAATTTGTCTACTGATATTATCAATGAAGAATTAATTTTACAAAAGGGAAATTCTTTAGAGTTAATGATGATATTAGATTATTTACATCAAAAAGAATCTCATAAAAAGCATTATGAATTTGTTTTAGAAAATTATTACAAAATATTAAGAACTAAAAATAAAAAATAAATCATGTCAACAATCAACTGGAAAATCGCTAAAGAATATCAAGATATTACATATAAAAAATGTGATGGTGTAGCAAGAATTGCTTTTAATAGACCAGAAGTCAGAAATGCCTTTAGACCGAATACGGTGTTTGAACTCCTTGATGCATTTACAGATGCTAGAGAAGATAGAACGATTGGTGTCATCTTATTATCAGGAGAAGGGCCATCTCCTAAAGATGGTGGCTGGGCTTTTTGCTCTGGCGGAGACCAAAGAGTACGAGGAAAACGAGGATATCAAGGTGGTGATGGAATAGGTCGTTTGAATATATTAGAAGTACAAAGGCTTATTCGTTTTATGAATAAAGCGGTTATTTGTGTTGTTCCTGGATGGGCAGTAGGTGGTGGTCATAGCTTACATGTCGTTTGTGATTTAACTTTAGCCAGTAAAGAACATGCTATTTTTAAACAAACCGATGCAGATGTGGCAAGTTATGATGCAGGATATGGTTCGGCATATTTGGCTAGGCAAGTAGGACAAAAAAGAGCGAGGGAAATATTTTTCCTAGGAAGAAACTACTCTGCACAAGAAGCTTTTGAAATGGGTATGGTCAACGCTGTTATTCCTCATGAACAATTAGAAGATGAAGCATTTAAATGGGCTCAAGAGATATTAGGCAAAAGTCCAATGGCTATCAAAATGCTTAAATTTGCATTTAATATGATTGATGATGGTTTGGTGGGACAACAAATCTTTGCAGGAGAAGCTACTCGTTTAGGCTATATGACTGATGAAGCAGAAGAAGGTAGAAATGCCTTTCTTGAAAAACGCAAACCAAATTGGGATGATTTTCCAAAGTTTCCTTAATATATGGCAAGTCATAGACATTTAGGAGTATATGCTTGTATCGTAAAAGACAAACAAATATTACTTATAGAAAAAGCAAGAGGCCCATATAGAGGAAGGCTTGATTTACCTGGAGGGAGTTTAGAGTTTGGTGAAACCATTGAAGATGCTTTAAAAAGAGAAGTTTTAGAAGAAACGGGATTAGGGATAACAAATTTCAATTTTGTACAAGTAGCAACTACGGTTTTTGAATATCAAACTGAAGAAGGAAACAACAATGCTTTATACCATATAGGCGTAATTTATGATGTTAATGTTAATCAAGGACATCATTTAAAAGAAGATGGAGATGGAGAAGATTCATTAGGAGCAAAATGGTACAATATTGAAAAACTAAATGAGTCGTCTATCACTCCCTTTGTCAATGAATTTGTTTTGAAAAAATTCAACCATCAAAAAAAATAATATTTTATTTTAATGATGGTTGAATATAGAGTGATATATTAGGGAATTTAAGTCGATAATTTTCTTTGTCTTATTTGCTGTATCAACAAACCTTTTTTAGGAGATAAAAACACTGCTAAAAAATAAAACGTAGTGGCTACTACGACAATTAATGGACCAGGCGTAGTATCAAAAAGAATAGCCAAATTCATTCCTATAAATGAGGCTAAAAAACCAATTATTCCTGATATTATAATTACTTTATTTAATTTATCCGACAAGAGTAGTGATGTAGCAGCGGGAATTATTAGCATAGCAACTACCAAAATAACACCAACTGTCCTTAACGATGCTACAACGGCAAAAGATAAAATCAGCATTAAATAATAGTGAATTAAATGGGTTTTAATTCCCATTGTTTTAGCTACTTCTTCTTGAAATGTTGTTATTAATAATTGTTTATAAAAAATAAATATACTAGAAATAATTCCTAGGGCTACAATAGACGTAATCCATAAATCACTATTAGAAACACCTAATATATTTCCAAAAAGCATATCTTTTAAATCTAAATGAACACTTTGGTTTTTGCTTAATTCAGAAATTCCTATAACGCCCAAGGCAAACATTGTCGTAAACACAATCCCGATTGCTGCATCATTTTCAGTCCGCACATTGCGTTGAATCCATGTAATAATAACGGATGTCAACAAGGCTGCGAGGATAGAACCTATAAAAAAACCAAAAGGATACCAAGGCTTTAATACATCTCTGCAATCTTCCCCTACTATTCCGCTACACAAAAAATAACCACCTATTAATTGGACGGCTATATATGCAAATACTACTCCAGGCAATACAGCATGAGCAAGTGCATCACCAATCAAAGACATGTTGCGAAGTACTATAAAACATCCTAACACACCACACATTATACCTACCATAATAGCTGCCAACAATGCCCTAGATGCCCATATTTGACTTTGATATATTTCGATTAAATACTGAATATTTTCCATGTATTAAATAAATTTTTAGGCTAACCTAAAAATTTATTTTGATATTATTATAATTTTTTAAAAAAAAATGATAATTATGTGTCCTATTTTAACAATTTGCGTCTAAAAATCAATCATGTAGTGGTTTTAGGCTCTACATAAACATTTAAGTAATCAAATTACTTGTGAAAGACATAAAAAATTTATCAGACGAGGAAATTTTAAACTTATACTTAGAAAATCGTGAGGATTTCTACTTTGGAACACTACATAGTAGATATATTCACAAGGTATATAGCAAAGCTATTTCATTATTAAAAGATGAAGCATTAGCAGAAGACGCAGTACAAGAAATATTCCTTAAAATATTTCTCAACATTTCTAAGTTTACGTTTCGTTCCAAATTCTCAACATGGGTATATTCCATTACATATAATTATTGCATTGACTTGTTGAGAAAA
>JAHDBK010000180.1 GCA_020630455.1 Saprospiraceae bacterium | reverse complement strand
TAACTGATAACTGTTCACTGATAAACTGATAACTAAAAAATATGAACGTACAATTTTGTGGAGCAGCAAGAGAAGTAACAGGAAGCTCTCACCTTATAACTTTAGCAGACGGATATAAAATCTTATTGGATTGTGGATTATATCAAGGGAATGACTCTGATATGAAAAAATTCAATGAAACGTGGATGTTTAAGCCAGAAGAAATAGATTGCTTAATTTTATCTCATTCACATATCGATCATAGTGGTAGAATACCCAAGTTGGTAAAAGATGGTTTTAGGGGAGAAATTATTTGTACACACGCCACTAGAAGTCTTTGTGCTATAATGCTAGTAGATAGTGCTAAAATTCAAGAAAGAGATGCTCATTTTCACAATAAAAATAATAAAGAGAAAGTAGAAGCATTGTACTCTATTAAGGATGTGCAAAAAACAATGGAATTGTTTGTAGGAATTGGTTATAATCATTGGCATGAAATAGGCGATGGGGTGCGTTTGATGTTTAGAGATGCAGGACACATTTTAGGAAGTGCAAATGTTACTTTAGAAGTCGATGAATTTGGTAGAAGAATTCGCTTTGGTTTTTCTGGTGATATAGGACGTCCTAACCGCCCTATTCTTAGAGACCCACAACCCATGCCTAATTTGGATTATTTGATTTGTGAATCTACTTACGGAAGTAAAGAACATACCGCTCCTCCTAGAGAGTCAGAAAAATTATTGAATATCATAAAAGAAGTTTGTGTAGAAAATAAAGGCAAACTCATAATTCCAGCATTTAGTGTAGGGCGTACTCAAGAGATTGTGTATATGCTTGACCAAATGGCAAATAAAAAATTATTGCCTAAAGTACCAATCTATGTAGATAGCCCCTTAGCAGTTAATGCAACGATAGTTTTTGGAACACATCCAGAATGTTTTGATGCTGAATTGAGCGAATATATACTTACTGATTCTAATCCTTTTGGTTTTAACGATTTACATTATGTTCATGATGTAGAAACATCCAAAGCACTCAATAATACAACAGATCCATGCATTATTATTAGTGCTTCTGGTATGATGAATGCAGGCAGAGTTAAACACCATTTATTCAATAGTATTACTCATTCTAAGAATGCTATTTTAATAGTGGGTTATTGTGCACCTTACACTCCTGGAGGAATTTTAAGGGCTGGAGCAGAACAAATCACATTATTCGGTCAACGCCTTCCTGTCAATGCTAAAATTTATATAATGGATTCTTTTTCGGCTCATGCTGATAGGAGCGAAATGTATGATTTTATGAAAAATCAAAAAGGTAAATTAAGAAAATTATTTTTAGTACATGGGACTTATGACCGACAAGTAGAATTCAAAGAATATTTAGAAGAAAGAGGAATCCAAAATATAGAAATTCCAGAACTAGGTCAAGAATACAGATTATAAGCTTATGAAGTATAGAATTATTCTAATTTTAATCTTATTAATTTATCCAGTATTTAATGCTTTTACTTTTGCTCAATTAATAGATGAGAGTGGACACAGGGTTATTATTAAATTAAAAAATGATGTTGTATTAGAAAATTCAAATCATATACAAATAGGTCATCATGATATTGATGTAATCTCTAAATATTACAATATCACAGCTATTAAAAGAATTGATTTAAGCATTAAAAATAATTTGTTTGTCTTTCTTTTACAATTTCCAGCTGAAATAGATGTTAATCGTTTACTAGATGAATATAATCAATTAGATGATATCGACTATGTTGAGTTAGATTATCAATCTATAGGTGGAGGTATTCAAGGTTTTAATCCAAATGATTCTTATTTCGATAGACAATGGGGTTTAAAAAATCAAGGCAATTTTAGTCTTTCACCTGCGGTCTTAGGTGCTGATATAGAAATGGAAAATGCTTGGGATATTACCCAAGGTAGTGAAAATGTGGTTGTTGCGATTATAGATTCAGGAGTCAATTTAAATCATCCAGAATTAGCAGGAAGGATTTGGCAAAATAATCAAGAAGTCGCAGGTAATAATTTTGATGATGATAATAATGGACTCGTAGATGATGTCTTCGGTTGGGACTTCGTTTCTGAAGATAATAATCCTACAGATGATTTAGGACATGGAACGAATATCGCAGGGATTGTAGGAGCTAATGGAAATAATAGCTTAGGATATACGGGCATTGATATGTACTGTAAACTAATGATTTTAAAAGTATTGAATGAAAATAATATTGCTTATTATTCTTGGCAAAGTAGTGCTATTTATTATGCTGTTGATAATGGTGCAAATGTTATTAATATATCTATTGGAGGGACGAGTATTTCTAATTTAATGGAAGATGCCGTTCAGTATGCTATTAATAATAATGTCGTTGTCGTTGCTTGTATGATGAATACCAATTCTTATGATACTTATTATCCTGCGGCATATGATGGAGTAATTGCAGTGGGTTCAACTGACCCCAATGATGTAAGGTCTGAACCTTTCTTTTGGGATCAAAATAGCGGAAGCAATTTTGGTGACCATATTTCCGTAGTGGCTCCAGGGAATTATATTTATGGATTGAGTTACGAATCGAATACAAATTACAATACTTATTGGGGAGGGACTTCTCAAGCAGCACCAGCCGTTGCAGCCGTGTCTTCTTTATTGCTTTCAGTAGATCCATCTTTGACTCCTTCAGAAATTAAATCTATTTTAGAAAACTCAGCTGAAGACCAAGTGGGAGCAGCATCAGAAGATATACAAGGGTGGGATCAATATTATGGACATGGAAGATTAAATGCATACAATGCTTTACAGATGATTGTCGTAGCTAATGAAGAACTTGAAACTCAAGAAGAAGAACTAATAATATTTCCAAATCCTTCTACAAGTAACTTTACTATTGTATATCCTCCACAAACTACCAAAGTCACTATTTTTAACACCTTAGGACAAATTATTTTAGACAAAGAAATTAATAATAAGTTTGATGATGAAATTACTATCAATAATCAAGGAACTTATATTATACAATTAAAAGTTAGAGATAAATTTATTTATAAAAAAATAATAATATTTAAAAGGAGATAATAATGAGAAATAAAGAGTTTTCTTTATTTTAATATAAAATATGTTTGAAAATTTATCACAACAAAAATCAATAGATTAAAGTTTTGTGAATTATAAATCTAAATATATTCTAATTGTTATTTTGCTGCTAACAGCAGATTTGCATTCCTTTCGTTATAATTATAAAAACAAAAAGAAATGATAAAAAAGAACATTCTAGGCATCATAATTATTATAACAACTCTCATAAGTATTCAAAGTTGTAGTAAATGGGATGATATTGGAAATGCTTCAATAGGTATAGATGGAGAATATGCTTTTCCATTAATGCATGCTCATATTTTTATAGAGGATATTGTAGGAGAATTGGATTCTTCAACTTCAATTACTGTTGATGATGATGGACTTATTCATTTAATTTACAATGGTAGATATACCCAAAAAAATACCAATGATATTTTTGCTTCAGTTCCTCAATTTCCATTGCCAATTGTAGATACCTTTTTTACTTTTCCCTATATAGCACCTAATGCAATGATTCTAGAGGAAATAGTATTGAAATCAGCTAATATTAATTACTTTGCATCATCTAGTTTTGAAGAAGACATCAATTTGATAGTGGAATTTCCAGAAATAACCCATCCTGTAACAGGAGAAACTTACAAGCATATTACGGATATTATTTATACAGGAACTGTTCCTATACAAGTAGGAGGTAATGCTGATTTAGGAGATTATATCATTAGACCAGATCAAGGAGAAATACATGTGAGATATATAGCGACTAAAGCTAGTGGAGAAAGAGTATACCTAGATAATTTTTATATGTTGTTTTCTAATTTTAAAGCTTCTTATATTCAAGGGTATCTAGGTAATGAAGTATTTGATTTAGACCCTGATACAATTGAAATAAATTTCTTTGAACAGTGGCTTTCTGGTGGTGTTGTATTTGCTGACCCAATCATGGAAGTAACCGTTGAAAATTCTTTTGGTATTCCCGTTCGTTCTGTAAATAATTTTTTAAATGTAACCTTGCTTGATGGTACAGCTTTACCATTGCAAAATGATGAATTAGACCAAGGAATTGATTTTAATTATCCAACTTTAAATGAAATTGGTGAATATAAAGTCACCACTTTCACGGTACATAAAGACAACTCTAATATAGAAGATTTATTTGCTGTTAAACCAGTAGCTGTAAACTATGATTTTGATGCATGGGGCAATCCTGATAGCGACCAATCAATTATAGGATTTGCTACAGACAGTAGCTTTTTTACGGTGCAAGTATTTGTAGATATTCCAGTACACTTAAATGCTAATGAATTTAGTGTTATTTCTGATATAGAGTTAATGACAGATGAAGAAGACAATGGCATCGGATTTGCAGATTATGCAATTTTTAAAATCTCTTCTGAGAATAATATACCTGCCGATGTAGGTATACAATTGTATTTCAAAGATTCTACTGGAGTAGTGATAGATTCTTTATATGATTTGAGCTTTGAAGAAATTATAACAGATCACGCCATTATTGAATCCGCAGGTGTAAATGCTGACGGCTATTCTGTTTCTACAACATTTAATGAAATAGAAGTAGAAATACCAGAGCATAAATTAGATGCTTTTAAACAAACAGATGTGTTAGGTTTAGTGACTATTATTGATAATGATGGCGACGGTCAATTTGTTAGGTTTGTAGATACCGACGATTTGAAAATTAAAATAGGTGTTCGAGCAGGTATAAAAACACAATAAGAGGAGTTTCGATATATTAATTTAACCCCATTAATAACAAAGTTTTTTTATTTTTAAGAATATTATATGAAAAAAATTATCTTTATAAGTATATTAATATTAATGTCAAATCTTAGTAAAGGACAGGATTTAGGGCTTCATTTTATGAATAATGTATACCAATCTACCTATACTAATCCCGCTAAGATGAATAAGCATAGAATCAATGTAACACTACCTGCTTTGAACATTAATTTTGCTCATACAGGACCTACTATTGGTTCTATGTTAATGCAAGATGTTGATGGAAACTATTATATAGATACCAATTCGGGAATTTCCAAATTAAAGGATAATAATTATATTAGATTGGATGGTGCTATAGAAACCATTGGAGCAGGCTTGAGATTTGGTAAATATCAAGTAGGATTTTCTCACTCACTAAGAACTTTTAATTCTTTTAAATATACTAAACAACTCGCTGAAGTTATTTTTAATGGTAATGCTCAATATGTAGGTGAAACAGTCAATGTGGCTCCCGCTTTAAATGTTTCGGTTTATAGCGAATTCAAATTAAATGGGGCATACCAAATAAATGACCAATTAAGTGTAGGATTAGGAATTAAATACCTTTCGGGTATTGGTAATGTTTCTACATCTAAAGATGAATTAAGCATTTATACTGACCCAGAATATTATCAAATTACAGCAACTACGGATTACGAAGTAAATAGTGCAGGTGAAGGCTTTGCACTAGATATTTATAATGATGGCGATAGTGTTAATGTTCAGTTTAACGATTATTTTTCTGAAGTGAATGGAGGAAATTTATTGTTTGGTAGAAATACAGGAATCGCCTTTGATTTAGGAGCCGTTTATCAATTGGGTAAAATTAGAATCGAAGCTGCTCTGACTGATATAGGTAGCATTAATTGGAAAAGTAACGCTCGTAATTTTACTAGCCAAGGAACCTATACTTTCGATGGTATTGATGGAAATCCTATTTTGTTTGAAGAAGATTCTTTTGATTTCTCAGAGGTCTTGGATACCTTGGTAGATGTATTAGGTTTTCAATCAACTGAAAATACCTATAAAACTTCATTAAATTCTCAATATTATTTAAGTGGTTCTTATCAAATAAAAGATGGTTTAGATGTTGGAGTATTATTACAAGGAGCACTAGTAGCCGAAAAATTCCGTCCAGCAATTGCATTGAGTTGTCAAAAAAGATTTGGAAATATCTTTAGTCTAGGAGCAGTTTATTCTATGAGAAATAAAAGCTTTACTAATCTAGGTCTTAACTTTGTTTTGAAACTAGGTCCTATACAACTATATGGAGCTTCGGATAATATGCTCTCAGTTTTCTTGCCTTATAATTCTAAAAATACCCACTTTAGAATGGGGATGAATGTAGCCTTAGGGAAAAAGAAAGAAAAAGAGGCAATAATTGATTTAGAATAGTGTTTCAAGAGGTTTATTATGAAAAAAATCCTCATTACAGGTTTCGGTGCTTTCAAGGAGTTTGATATCAATCCTTCTGCTATATTGGTAGAGCATTTTCAATATGCTAATGCTGAAATACACAAAGCTATTTTCCAAGTTAATAAAGAATATATAGATAAAGAATATCCAAAATTATTGAATGAACTCCAACCTGATGGTATTCTTAATATAGGATTACATGCTTCGACTGGAGGGTTTCAATTAGAAACTTTTGCTCTAAACAGCTTAAAAGATAAAGGCGTTTTTTTTCAAAATCAAGATAATAATATTGCATTTAAAACTTCTTTAGATACCTATTTACTAGCTCAGAAGTTAAGCGATAGTGGTGTGCCTACCTTGCGTTCTGACCATGCAGGTAACTATTATTGCAATTATATTTATTATTTGTCTTTACAATATATTTATAATAAAAATAAAGAAAATGCTTTATTTTTACATATTCCTTATGATAGAATGACCGCCGCTAAAATTGCATTACAACAACAAAAAATATATCCTTCTTTAGAATTGGATTTGATGCTTTTTGGTTTGGAGCGTATTGTAAATGAAATGATAAAAACTACAGTTTAAAACTTTACCTCTACATCTGTCTCCAATTCCCAGTTTTGTCTAAGATTCTCTAAGGCTTTTTTGAAAACCTTTTCGGGTTGTCTTCCTTCTTTATAATTACCCGAGTCTTTTCTCCCATTGCCGTTTTTATCGTCAATTACTGATATTGTATATTGTCCAGGGCTAAGGCTTGGGTAATATTGGGTATATTCTTTTTGATTATTAATAATCATTTCATCAATAATATTAGACTTGTTATCTAACAATTGGGCGACATATTGTTGACTAGAATCGGGTAAAATTAAAGTGAGTTTTAAGGAACCGAATTCTTCTTGTGCTAGTTTTTTAATATCTATAGAAATACTATCATTAGTATTATTGAAAATATCGTTTAAACCATTAGGTAAAATATTTAAAGTATAGTTTTTATTTTCTTTAAAATTATAATTTAATAACAAATATTTT
>JAHDBK010000179.1 GCA_020630455.1 Saprospiraceae bacterium | reverse complement strand
GTTGGGATGCGTGGGGCAATGAGGTTGAAGATAGCATAGACCTAAGCCAATATTGTATATAATGGACAAAGTGTATCTACTGGTGCAACTCCACCACGAAAACCAAGCATGAAAAACAAGTTATAAAAAAGAAAAAAAGAAGGGCAATTTTTTAAATAATAAAAGGACGGTGCTGAAATCTTGGAGGACAAAGCACCGTCACAAAAGCGAATCATAAATGACTCAGAATGCACAAGTACAAAAATCAATCCAAATTAGTTGTGAAGACAATTTATTACTATTAAAAAGACAACAAGACGCAAGCGTGGACTTAATTTATAGCGACATACTTTATGGGACTGGCAGAAATTTTGGCGAATACCAAGACTTAAAACCTAAACGTGATGTAATTGAACGCCACTACCTGCCGAGACTTATTGAAATGAAACGAGTATTAAAACAAAACGGTTCTATTTACCTACAAATGGACACGAGAATTAACCATTGGATGCGGATTTTAATGGATAAGGTTTTTGGTTATGATAACTTTCAAAACGAAATTGTATGGGCTTATAGAACGCAAGGATTTAGTAAAAGTAAATGGTCTGAAAAACACGATGTAGTTTTGTTTTACTCGAAAAGTAAAGCGTTTAAATTTAACCTTGAAGATGTACGAGAAACTGAAATTAGCGAAAGCACACAAAAGAGGTGGCATAAAGAAATAAAAGAGTTTGGAATGATACCAACTAAAAAGAATGGTAAAACTTATTGGAATAGCCCATACTCGCCACCTCGTGATTGGATTGATATGAACGCTTTACCGCAAGCCCATACAGAAAGAAATGGTTATCCTACCCAAAAACCGAAAGAGTTAATTAAACGTTTTGTTTTGGCTTCAAGTAACGAAGGTGATGTTGTAGCCGATTATTATTTAGGTAGTGGCACTACTGCCGAAGTTTGTAAAGAGTTAAATAGAAACTTCATAGGATGTGATATAAATCCAAGAGCAATAGAAATAACAAAAAATCGGCTCGATAGAGACGAAAGCGGGTGGGCTTTTTCTTTTTTATAACTCCCAAGAACCACGATGAAACTAAGAATGAAACACGAATCTAAGCACTGGTATGATACACTGTATTATGATTATGCCTTTTTGAAGGCTTACCCGTAGGGTTAATCATAATGGTTTGGCTATGTGTAGTGCCGACAAACTACCACTAAACTTAATACGAGAAACAAACTTATGGATATAGAAAAACTTAAATACGAGGCACAAAGCAAGGCATTACATATAGCCGATGTTAGCGGTAGTGCTTTATTCAATGCTGATTGTATGGATATTCTCCCTTTGATACCCAATAAATCTGTTCAGTTGATTTTAGCAGACTTACCTTATGGAACAACTGCTAATAAATGGGATAGTGTTTTAAACCTAAACAAGTTGTGGACTGAATATGAACGCATATTAAAACCAAAGGGAAATATTGTTTTGTTTGGTGCAGGAATGTTTGCTTTTAAACTTGCACTTAGCAACGAGAAATTGTTTAGATACGATATGGTGTGGAAGAAAAGTAAATGTGGTAGCCCTTTTACTGCTAAATATATGCCACTTAAAAAGCACGAACTTATTTTAGTGTTTGGCGAAAGTGCAAGTTATTACCTACCACAGCTTACGGAAGGAAAACCATATAAACGTAAATGGACTCCAAACAAAAAAACAATATGAAGTACGGAATAAAAGGGGTGCAAACTGATAATAAAGGAACAAGACACCCAATTACTGTACTTGACTATCCGCAACAATGGAGAAGACAAGACCAAAAACACCCAACTCAAAAACCTTTGGATTTAATAAAATGGTTGATTACTGCGTATAGTGAAGAAAACGAGTATGTATTAGATAACACTATGGGTAGTGGTACAACTTGTTTAGGGGCTAAAGAATTAAACAGAAGATTTATTGGGATTGAAAAGGAAACAGAATATTACAATATAGCAGTGGATGATGTGTTTGACTTGCATTACCGCTAATGTAGGTACATATGCAATACTCAACAACAACAAAACAAGTTGAGTATATGCAATAAGCAGTAAAAGGGTTAGTAATTAGATTCATTAGAATTGTTTAAAGAAGAATTTAAAATAGAGTTAGAAGATTATTTACATAATTTGAATAAATTTCTAACAAGTACTTGACTTTTATATTAATAACCTGTATATTTATATTATAATTGATTTAAATGGAACGAGAAGAATTAGAACAATTTATAAAAAGTTATATTAAGGATAACTTACGACTATATGTTAACACATTAGAAGAGTATGACTATGGTTGTGTGAATCAAATTGTGGAAGTTGATGTATATTTAGGGGATGAAAAAATTTCGTCAGAAAGTGACTATTTTACAGTTAAAGAAGATTAAAAAAACTTGAAATGACCGTACAAGAACTAAGAGAGAGTGGGTGGATTATATTAGAAGCAATAAGTGGTTCACAAGCTTACGGAACAGCTTTACCAACTTCTGACACTGATATTAGAGGTGTATATATTATGCCAACCGAAATAATGTTAGAAACTAATCCATCCAGTAGTTATGGATATATTCCACAAATATCAGATGAAAAGAACGACATTGTTTTTTATGAAATAGGCAGGTTTATACAATTACTTGAAAAAGGTAATCCAAATATACTTGAATTACTAAACATACCCAACGATTGTATTATTTACAAACACGAATGTTTTGATAGGTATTTTAATAATAAGCAATCTTATATAACAAAACAATTAAAAGATACTTTTACAGGTTATTCAGTCTCTCAAATAAAGAAAGCTAAGGGAATGAATAAGAAAGTTCATAACCCACAGCCAAAAGACAGAAAAGGAATATTAGATTTTTGTTATGTGATAGATGGTGTAAAGTCTATTCCGTTTTGGACTTGGTTATCGGATAAGTATCCTACATCTTCAATAAATTATAAAGAAGAATTTTTTCAAAAGTACATCTCTAAGTGGGGTTTGTCTAAAGTACAGAATGGAACTGGTTTGTATGGAATCTATCAAGGTGTTCTTGTAGGAAAATTGAAAGCGAGTTTTGGTTATTTTAGAGGATTAACACAAAAGATTGATTCGGTTGACTTTAGACTATCAAGTATTCCAAAAGAAGTAGCTGAAAGTGAAACTCCTACTTTAATATACTTTAATAGCAATGGATTTAAAGTACATTGTAAAGAGTGGAAGCAATACTGGGAGTGGGTGGAAAAAAGGAATAAACAGCGATATATTGATAACCAAAAGGGGAATGTAGGTTACGACCATAAAAATATAATGCACTGTGTTAGGTTGATAGAAGTAGCAGAAGACATTGTAAATAAGAATGAAATCATAGTAAGAAGACCAAATAGAGATTATTTACTTGATATAAGAAATGGTAAATTCACCTATGATGAAATTATGGATAATATTAATAAAAAAATCAACAACATTGATAACCTTTTTGACAATTCAGATTTAAAAGATAAAATAGACAGAACAGAAACAAGAAATTTATTAAAAAACATAAGATTAGAAAATTTAAAGGTATGATAGAGTTTTTAAAGAAATTATTAGGAGAAAGTAACCAAAACGAAGTTTGGATAACAGTAGACTCTGCATCTGGATTTTGGAATCCAACACATGTAATTAGTTCAGGTAACAATGACTACCCTAAAAAGTTATGTTTTTATAATATCCTTTACTCAGAACAACAAGACAAGTATATTTTGGAAACTGAGGGACATAGAGCTAAGGAACATTTTTTATATGGAGAAATGTTACAAAGGTTGAGTTATTACAATACAGGTAATATTGAGATGTTACAAGAAAATATTTATGAAGAAGAATTAGTAAGTAATGAAAAAGAAGTAGTTATTTGTAAGGTATCAATTGCGGTAGAAGCTAAGAAAATATTTAAATACTGTTTGAAGGATAAATATCTAGTAGAAGCGATTAGTATAGTAAAAGAAAATCTTGAAAAGAAAGGAGTAGAGGTTTACGAACAGAAGTATAACATAATAGCTACTACAAAAGGTTACTATGCAGCATTTCTAAAATCGGATTTAGATGATCCTAATAATGAATTTGTTAAATTAGGAATTACAAAGATGTAAATAGAAGTAAAAAAATTTTACAATGAGACTAGAAGCTTATATTAGAAAAATAATATTTACATACCCTAGTTTATTCAAGGATGTAAATTATGAAAAATCACGTATCAAAGTATTAGGTCATATTTTTTGGACTATTGGTAATGGTCTTGAAATAGCTTATACAAAGGATAAGTCTAAAGGTGGTTACGTAACACATGATACTTACTATAGAAAAGGTGGAGAATGGACTAGAAGGTATGATAAACCTTATGGGAGGGAAAAGTTCATTGAGTTACCAAAATGGTTCTTCAATACTAAACTAACGGAAGAGTATGAATTAACTAAAGGAATGAGTAATATCGCAGATAAAACCCACCCCACAATTGATTTGGAATCTACGCATTCTTATAGACCTTATCCTTTTAGCACTAAATATTCTATTGGATGTAAGGTTTTAGAAGGGGAGATTGTTTTACAAGAAGATTGGAGAAACGGACTACAAGATTTAATTGAGGAAACTTGGAAGTATTTCAATGATAAGGAACGTTATAAAAAAGATAGTTATTATCCTAATGAGGGTTATATTAACAGGACTACTTTTTCCTTTAGTCAAGGAAAGGAAAAAGGTGGTGTGAGAAAACTTCGTGAATCATGGGGATATGAACCTAGTGATGAAGTTCCAACAAGAGAAGAGATTATTCAAAAAGGTGAGAAAACTTGGAAGAAGTATAGAGAACGTAAGATTGCTTATTTACAAAAATTCATAAACACTTAATATGTTACCAAAAAAGCTGCATATAGAACAAATAGAAAGATTTCACGATACTTTCTCAAAATTATCTGATAAAATGAAGGATAATAAAGATAAAGGGTTTAATGAAAAGAATTATGAATTAGCACTTGATTGGTTTGAGTTGATTGAATTATGGAGAGAGATTGATGATTTTATTGAGTTTAAAATAAAGTATAAACTCGATTATCTAAAAGATGAACAATGATAGATAAAAGATTAGCAGTAATTAAGTTACCGAAGAAAAATGTAAAGTGGGAAAACTTGAAAGATGAATTTCTCAAATATGATAGGGTAATTTTAGATAAGAACACCTCTAATTTGAGAAATCCAAATATGGTGAAAATAATTCCATGTGTTAAAGTACCATTTCAAGAGTTTTGTAATTTACTTGGACTACTTTCTACAATTGAACATCCTTTAGCTAAAGGAATACAATCTTGTAAGGGTAGTAAGATAATGAAGCACCAAACTTTGGAAAAACTTATTAAGGCAGTAGATACAGGTGAGATAAAAATAAAAATTAGTAAAATATTTAGAGAAGTATATAATGAATATGTTTAGAATAAGTAAAGATGCAAATCCAAATTATTTGGCTAAAGTAGTTGAATTAAAAGGATTAAGAAAACATGATAACGCAGATAGATTACAATGCGTAGGAATTGATTTCCAAAATGTAATCACAGGATTAGATGCTAAAGACGGAGATATTTATGTTTATTTTCCTTTAGAGTGTACTATTAACATGGATTACTTGGCACATTCTAACAGCTTTAGAGATAGTTCTATGAACGTAGATAAGGAAGCTAAGGGTTTCTTTGAAAAGAATGGTAGAGTAAAGGCTATGAAGCTTAGAGGAGAAAAAAGCATGGGTTATATAGTACCAATTTCTGAAATGTCTTTCTTTGCAGATTTATCAGACCTAGACCCCTTTTCATTGGTGGGAACAGAGTTTGACCTTATTGGAAATACAATGATTTGTAGAAAGTATATAAATCAAAACGAAAAGAAAACACGTACTCAAAAAATTGGGAAAAGTCCTAGCCTAAATAGGTTGGTAGATGGTCAAATTCATTTACACGTTAATACTGCTAATCTAAGAAGAAACATTGGTAAGATTAAACCAAATGATAATATAAGTGTAACTTATAAAACACATGGAACTTCTTTCTGGGTATCAAACGTAATAGTAAAGAAAAATTTGAAGTGGTACGAAAAAGCTTTAAAATGGGTTGGAATCAATATTAATGATACAGAGTACGATTTGATATATGGTTCTAGAAGAGTTGTAAAGAATAAGTATGCTCAAGACCCAAAACGTAGCGACCATTATTTTGGTAAAATTTATTCTTACTTATTTGGATAATTGTAAAAATGTACTTATATTTATCTATAATAAAAAAAGTATGAAGTATGAAATACATGGGTAGTAAGGGGAGAATTGCGAAATATATTCTTCCAATTATGTTAAATGAGTTCAAAAAGCAAAACTGTGAAATATTTATAGATGCAGCCGTTGGCGGTGCAAATTTACTTGATAAGGTTGATAGTAATATTGAAAGGTACGGAAATGATATAAATGAATATTTAATAGAGTTATATAATAAATTAGGAACTGGTTGGCTTCCACCAAAGTTAATTACAGAATTAGATTATAATTACATAAGACAAAACAAAGATGAAGACAAAGCCTTAACAGGATATGTTGCCTTTGCTATGTCTTTTGGTGGAAAATGGTTTGGTGGTTATAGACGTGATATAAAGGGTACAAAGGAAGATAACGTTTTAAAAGTCAAGAACGAGATTATTCAAAGTAGGCGGTCATTTAATTCAATAAAGAAACAAGCTGCTTTATTAAAAGGATGTAAATTTAGCAATAAAAATATTGTTGAGATTTGCCCTATCAAAAAGGCACTTATATATTGTGATATACCATACAAAGGAACTACAAAATATAAACATGATTTTGATTATGATTTATTTTATAATTGGTGCTTTAAAATGAAAAATTCAGGTCATGTTATATTTGTTAGCGAATACACAATGCCTAATGAGTTTAAGTGTGTGTGGGAAAAAGATATTTCAAATACTTTAAATATAACTAATGGGTTTAAAGCTACTGAAAAACTCTTTATCTTATGAAGTATTCACTAAACCACAAAAAGTTTGGTAAAATAGATAAGGAATCTTCTTATTGGGCAGGATTTATTGCAGCAGATGGTAATATAAAACAACCTAAATACGGTCAAAAAGTATTAACTATTACACTAGCTAAAAAGGATAGGATTCAGCTTGAAAAGTTTAGAAAGTTTTTAGAAACAGAAAAACCAATTTATGAAAACAAAGATTCTTTTAGTTTTTCTGTTTCTTCTAATCAAATATGCAATGATTTGGAAAGGTTGTATAATATTACTCCAAGAAAAACTT
>JAHDBK010000178.1:1181-7357 GCA_020630455.1 Saprospiraceae bacterium | reverse complement strand
AAAACCTCAATCTATTGATTCTCATTGTGATAAATTTTTAAACATGCTCTAAATAATTTTTGTTATCAATAACCTAATATATTTAAAATATTATCTGCGGATTGTTCTTCATTATGGAGTGAATGTTGAAACTTTCCATCTTTATCTTTAGTAATTAAAATATGTTTAGGAGATGGAATTAAACAATGTTTTATTCCTCCATATCCACTTATATTTTCTTGATATGCTCCTGTGTTAAAAAAACCAAGATAAAGTGGTTCTACTTCATTTTTTTCTACAAAAGGTAAATATAATTGGCTAATATGAGCCTCTGAATTATAATAATCAGAATTATCACATGTAATTCCCCCAATATTGACCCTTGTATATTCATTTTTCCATTTATTAATAGGTAACAATATGAATCTTTGATCAATCCCCCAAGTATCTGGCAAGGTAGTCATTAATGAATTGTCAATCATGTACCATAATTCAGAATCATTTTGTCGTTTTAATCCTATCACTGAAAAGATATGCGCTCCGCTTTCTCCCACAGTAAATGAACCAAACTCTGAATAAATCTCAGGATAATCTATTTGTTCTTCGTCACAAGCTGTTTTTATCATAGACACAATTTCTTCAATCATATATTGATAATCATAATTAAAGCCTAATGAGTTTTTAATAGGCAGGCCTCCACCAATATTTATGGCTTTCAAGCTTGGGCATAATTTTTTAAGTTCACAATAAAGCTTAATACATTTTTTGAATTCATTCCAATAATAAATAGAATCTCTAATTCCTGTATCTACAAAAAAATGCAACATTCTTAGTTTGAATTGTTTAAGCGGTTTAATTTTTTGAAAATAAAAATTAAGAACTGAAGAATATCGAATTCCCAGACGAGATGTATAGAATTGAAAATTAGGTTCTTCTTCAGTTGCTACTCTTAAACCAATATTACAGCTCTCTGTAGTTATATTATTTTTATAATAATCTAACTCTTCATAATTATCCAAAACTGGTGTTACATATTGATTTCCATTATTAATAATTTGAACAATATTTTCTAGATAATTCACAGGTTTAAAACCGTTACAAATAATTTTAGTTTTGGGTTTAATTTTACCTAGGGCATCTAATCTTTTTAACATATCTATATCGAATGCTGAGGATATTTCAATATGGATATCATTCTTAAGTGCCTCTTCTAAAACATGTCTAAAATGGGAACTTTTAGTACAATAACAATATTGGTATTTTGCAGTATAATTATGCTTTTGCATCGCTTGTTCAAAATACTGTTTTGCTTTTTGGATTTGTTGGCTTATTTTGGGCAAATAAGTGAGTCTTAAAGGTGTTCCATATTCTTTTATTATTTCAGCTAAATCAATTTGATGAAATAACAAATTTCCATTTTTCAACTCAAACTCATCTTGAGGAAAATTAAAGGTCTGCTCAATGAGCTCTAGATAAGTATTTTTCATTTTTAAATGTATTAGAAATTCGGGTCAATTTTAATACATTTTTTTGATATATCAAACCAAAATTTTCTTTTGTATTTCAATAAATTCAAAAATAGTAGTTTTATCAATTACACCAATTAAAGTATCTTCATCAAAAACAGGTAAAATATCCAAATGGTTAAGCCTCATGGCTTGGAGTGCTTGTTCTGCATTGAGATGGGGTTGAAGGGCTATAATATCTTCACGAATATATTTTAAAATATTATTTTCTATACCTTTTTGTGTTTCTTTAACCCAAATAACAAAATCATTTTTACCTAAAATCCCTACTAATTCATCTTGTTCATCAAAAACGAGTAAATCTTGTTCTTTTGTTCTATAAATAATTTCTTTGATTTCTTCTAGTGTTGTATCCTTATAGATTTTTTTATACTCCGTTCTCATAATTTGCTTAATTTCAAACTGCTCTCTAAAGACTTCATTTTTAACTAAAAAATATTCTTTAGTTGCCATATAATAAATAAAAAAAGCAAATAAAATAAATAAATATTGTTGGTATTCAATAGATAAATAAACAATAATTAAGGCTATGATTTGTCCTAGAATCATTGTCATTTGAGTAGCTATTTTTTTATTGGTAAAATGGTGTACTAATGCCCGAAACATCCTTCCACCATCCATAGGAAAAGCAGGAATTAAATTGAATAGGACCAATCCAAGATTAACAAAAATTAATGTCAATAAACTAATCTCATATAAGGAAGTAGGAGGGCTTATTCCATTTCTAATTTGATGTATAATTATTTGAAGATAATTAAATAGTTGTGGTTGGTCTATATACATATAAAGCATCAATATTAAACCAATAATGATATTGACCATTGGCCCAGCAAATGCCACTATAAATTCGCCCATAGGTTTTTCAGGCAATCTCTGAATCCTCGCTACTCCAAATAAGGGAGACAAAATGATATCGTCGGTTTCTATACCATAATATTTAGCGGCGGCGGCATGGCCATATTCGTGTAAGATTACACAAATACTCACTAAAACAAATGTGATTGAAAAGAATATCAGGTTATTGTAACCAAAATTTTCTAGTTGTAAAAGAAAATAAACGAGCGGTAGCATCAGCACAAATGTCCAATGTAATTTAATGGGTATTCCCCATATCTTTGCTATTTGTAAAGATGCTCCCATTTATTGAGTATTGAGTATAAAGACTATTTAAAATATTAGATAATAAGACTATAGACATTAGACTAGACTTCTTTAACAAGTGAATAATAAAGAAAATTCTTTATTATTCACTTATTAGAAATAAAATTTTTACCACTTTATTAAATGACTAACTATAAACATGCTCTTATTTTAATTTATCATTATTGGCGTGGCGTTCTTTATCCCGTTTTGTTTTTTTATCTAAATTCTTTTTCAACGCTTCGCTTAAATCAACTCCTGTTTGATTCGCTAAACAAATCAAAACAAAAAGCACATCTGCCATTTCATCGCTTAAATCATCTTTAGCACTTAATTCTGCTGCTTTGGTTTTAAAGGATTGTTCTCCATAGATACGAGCCATAAGTCTTGCTACTTCTCCTACTTCTTCTGTTAAAATGGCAGTATTCGTCAATTCATTATAATAACGAACACCCACTTCTTGAATCCATTGGTCAACTATTTGCTGTGCTTCCTTTATTGTCATTTATTCTAAGTATTTAATATTAGCTCTTAGCGACCTATTATCATTCTCTATTTTTACTATCAATAACAATAGTAACTGGACCATCATTTAATAAGTTCACTTTCATATCTGCTCCAAAAACACCTGTTTGAACTTTAGTTTCGATTTTTTCTTGAAAATGTTGGATAAATTGTTCATACAATGGAATAGCTACATCGGGCTTTGCTGCTTTGATGTAGCTAGGACGATTGCCTTTTTTTGTACTAGCATGAAGCGTAAATTGGCTAATTATTAAAACTTCTCCTTTTACATCTTTTAATGACCAATTCATTATTTGGTTTTCATCATTAAAAATTCTCATATTCACTACTTTATTACATAACCACTCTATGTCTGAAGTATCATCAGCATTTTCAATACCCAGTAAAATAAGTAAACCTTCTTTTATGCTGCCACAGACATTGCCATCAACTTTTACACTTGCATGTTTAACTCTTTGAATGACTAATCTCATGGCTTATTTAATTTCTTTAGATACGGAGGTGAAAAGTTTTTCTTCGCCTTTATTTTTGACGTCCTCTTTATAGTATAGACGCATTTTTTTGCCATTCTGTTGTATGGTTACAAATAACCTAGAACAATCATAAGTAATTTTAAATTTTTGATGAATATCAAATAATTGATTTTCATCTAAATTCACTAAAATATCATAATTAACTCTACCATCATAATAATAAGAAGTGGCTCTAATATCTCCATTTTCATCTTCTCTCAAATCAATCCAAATCCCTTCTCCTAAACCTCCTAACCATTCTGCATTTTCAGAAACATTTTTTGGTCTTTCATTAGCTTCAATTAAATCTTCTCTAATGACTTTTTCTCCTACAAAATTTCCCTTAACATTATCCCATAAAAGTTTCAAATTTCCTAAACGTCCCATTGGGAAATTTTCTAGAGGACTTTCCAATGATTTTTGTCTATATACATTGGATTGATAACCTACATCACAAACAGTACCTACAGGAGAAGCTCTTAATGTAGGCGTAAAGAAGAGTTTTATTTTATCCCAAGTACTCGTTCCTCCAGCCATTAATGCTCCAGCAACAAATCGTGAGCAATTGGTTGAATTTGGTGCAAATGTAGTATATCTAACACTTCCTTTATCTTGTAAATCTTTTATAAATTTTTTAGTTTTTTGATAATCAATTTTATCATATAAAGAAAAATAAATAACGCCTTCGCCATGGGTGTTTTTCTCGTTGCGAAATAACTCATTGACTATGTCTTCTAAATTACCTATTTTTCCTTTTTCATCAAAAATAGCTTTTGTATGAATTTTTAAACTGGGGTCTGTATTTTGACCTCTCGTTCTTCCTCTACCTTTGTCGCAAGTATATCTTCCAAAATCAAAATATTCTACTTCTTGGGTTTCTTTATGAATTAAACACAAGGCAGCATGACCTACTTTAAAGTACCTATCTTTAATAATACCTACATCATGGCACCACCCAAAAAATTTCTCTGCTCCTTTTGACCATGTTTCTGGCCAACCAATTGCCATAAATATACACTCTTCTTGTTTCATTTACCTATTTTTTACAAATGAGAAAACAAATTTAAGGAATGAAAGTTGAATATGATAAAAATAAAAGGCTTAAAGTCAATGGATAAAGAGTTACAGATTTCAAACCAAGTATTAATAAAGAAAATTCTTTATTATTCACAATAGATACTATTAGAGAAAATTAATTATAATCTTATTGCATCAGCTCAAAAACATCTCCCCAGAGTCTGTGCCCTCCATCAATATAAACCGTTTCTCCTGTAATGAATCCAGCCATAGGGGATGACAAAAACAGCGTTAAGTCTGCTACTTCTTCTGTTTCCCCTAGTCTTTGCATAGGTATTTTATCGGCGATGCCTTGCAATAATGCTGGCGGATATTGGTCAAGCCCCGTAGATTTAATAATACCTGGAGCAATAGCATTGATTCGAATATTTTTTCTAGCCCATTCTACTGCTAGAGTTTTAGTCAAATTATCCACTCCTGCTCTTGCTGCTCCAGTATGAGCCATGCCGGGAAATCCTCTATAAATATTGGCTATAATATTGACAATAATTCCTGATTCTTGAGGAATAAAAAAGGTATTGGCTAAGGTTTGAGTCATATACCAAGTGCCATTTAAATTATTATTAATAACAGCATTCCAACCATTCACAGAGATATTATCTGCGGTAGAAGGAAATTGGCCACCTGCATTATTAATCAATATATCTAAACGCCCTTTAGTTTCTCTAATTTTTTCAGCAACATTCTTAATATCATCTAGATTTCTTATATCACAAACTACATAGTGGCATTCTCCAAATTCTTGTAATTGTTTACAAGCTTCTGCTAATGGTTCTTCTTTTCTTGAAGCAATAAAAACAACAGCTCCATATTGTAAAAACCCCTTTGCTATATCATAGCCAATTCCACTTCGACCACCAGTAACTAAAACGATTTGGTCTTTAAATAAACCTTCTTTAAACATCTTGATAAGAATTATATATTTTTCGTAATAACGTCTATTATAAAATTAAAACCAACTCGATTTTTTTCTACTAGAAGATTTAATACCTAACGCACCTAATAAACCACGCGTTACTTCTCTTGCTAAAGTTCTAGCGATTTCTCTTCCTGCTGTACTTTTAGCTGCTTTTTCTATAAAAGTTTTTTCTTTACGACGACTTTTAGCTGCTTTTTCTTTTTGTTTTTTAAGCTCTTCTTGATGCTCTTTCTTTTGAGCCTCTTCTATTTTTTCTCCTAGAATTTCATAAGCACTTTCTCTATCAACTTCTTTATTATATTTATCAATAATAGAAGAATTTTTAATAATTTTATCAATCTCCGATTTAGTAAGAACATCCATTCTAGATTGTGGTGCTCTAAGCAAACAATGTACTAAAGGAGTCGGACGACCTTTTTCATCAAGAGCGGTTACCAAAGCTTCTCCAATACCCAATTCGGTCAATAATTGCTCTGCATCATAATATTCTGAAAGAGG
>JAHDBK010000178.1:0-1081 GCA_020630455.1 Saprospiraceae bacterium | reverse complement strand
TTAGGCTTGTCTTGAATATCCGTCAATCTTACGATTGAAACCATGCCTTTCCCGTCTTCATCTAAACGAGTCAAATCATCAACATCAAAAGAAGTTTCTCCGAAAAAAATATCGGCTCCTTGTTGTTCGATTTCTACAATTTTACGCATAATCGCTCCAACTGATGCAGTAGACAAACGACCATAATCCCCTTCGATTTCTTTCTTTCCTTCTCCTGTCATATATTGCAATACCTTTTTAAAATCTTTTAAATCTAATAAAGGTATTTTATTATCATCACAATACTTAAAGACCACCGAAACGATGCCTTCTTGTGTTGATGTTAAATCTAATATTTTTGAAAATAAAACAGGTCCAAATTCTGAAACAGTAGCTCTCAATCTTGCTCCTTTTTCATCTGAAAGGGTTAAAAACTCAACAGGCGATGTTCCTGCTTCAAAAGGAAAACCTATTTTTTCATGGCGTTCATCAATCTTGGGGTGTCCATCACTGGCTGCGGCTATACCACTCAAATCTCCCTTGATATCCATTAATAATACAGGAACACTCTTGGCAGATAATTGTTCTGCTAAAATTTGAAGCGTTTTGGTCTTACCAGAACCTGTAGCTCCAGCAATTAAACCATGTCTATTTAAAGTTTTTAAAGGGACTTTTACTAATGTGTTGGTTTGGCATTCTTTATCTAACATGGCTCCACCCAAGTCAATGCACGAACCTTTAAAAGTATATCCTTCTTGTACTTCTTGTATAAATTTTTCTTTCATGATTTTTTATATAAAATGTAGGTAAGTATTTAGTAATAAGTAAAGAGTAATTAGTATAATTATCATACTACTCCTTAACCTAAATATTTACAACTGAAGATGTATTTATTAGATGTTATTAAAAAATACAATTTAGCTATAATCAAATTTTCTTAATAACATCTATTAGACTTCCTATTTATAATTAGTAACTATAATTTTCTACAATAATAATTAAAAATTATTAAAAAATTATCTAATCATATTAAAAATCAAAAAACCTTCAGCAATTCTCGTTTTATAATTTATTTACAAAAATTAAATCCATTTAACTCTTG
>JAHDBK010000177.1 GCA_020630455.1 Saprospiraceae bacterium | reverse complement strand
TGCTGCAAATATAATGCTCAAATTAGTTAAAATGCTAATATGAACAAGAAAAAGGGTTTTTAAATATACTTAATACACTGTAACATAAATTTATTGAGTTTTTGAAATAAGAATTTTGTTTTGAATCAATGAACGCCCGCAGCCTAATAGCCTTAGCTATTAAGGCGAGGACGTGAAGCAGAGTCAGAACAAAAGGCTCTTTCAAAATGCAATTTTATTTATGTTACAGTGTACTTAAGAACATATTTAAAAATAAATCGGTAGTAAGAATTCTTACTACCGATTTTATAATTTTATTTAAAATTAATTATATTATATGAAATTGGTTGGTTTTGTTTTGTATTTAAATATTATTTATAATTTTTTAATTGTTTATTAACGCTTAATCCAAAGCAACCGCAAATGCAATTTCAGAAGGAGGCATACAACTGCTTTCACAACAAGTCATAAATGTTACAACTCCTGAAACTTCGTCTGTATTGCCGTCAACCTTGATTTTTTGCTTAAAAATAGTTCTACCTGATAATTTTACAATTTCCATATCAAACATACTATCGTATTCTTTTTTCTTTTTGCCTATTTCTACTATAGAACCAATAGTTTTGATATTTCCACCTTCTAAGTCAATTTGTGTAGGGATAGGACCCGAATCTCCATCCATTTCTTGAGAATAAACCGCCCAACCTTCTTGAATAGTCGCAGTAGCTATAACTTCGTATTCTTTATCTCCAATTTTTTGAGCTTCAAAATTCCATTTTACTGGTTGTTGTGCTTGGATTGTTGTTGCTATTGTTATCAAGAATAAAAAAGAAAGAAAAAATAGTTTTTTCATTAGTTTGATTTGTTTACTAATTGCTAAAGTTGATCAAAAAATAATTGTTAGTTGGAGGCAATAAGGGATAGCAACGCTTATAATAATTTTTGTAAATGTAGGTTTTCGAAAATTAAATTGCATTAATAATAAAAACACTAATTTAAAGATAGTCAAATCGTTTGCTGCAACAAATATATGAAATCACATTTGCTTTTCATCAAAGATTCATCTTATATCGAAGGTATTCCACAAAATTTTCATTTTTTTTGTGACATAGTTCTGTGTTAAATACTATAAAAAATGATGCCAATTTATTGTAATATGGATATTTGATAACCTTTTTTTTTAATTTAACATATCTTTTTTATTTGTAATGTGTGACATAAAATTTTAAGAATTTATTTTATAAAATATTCATTTAAAGTGAATTAGGTTTGAATTTTGTGGTCTTTTAATTCTTTTTTTTAAAACTAATAAAGACATTTGTTTAAAATTATTATAAAATGTATAATTTTACATACTCTAAATAATAAAAAATATAATATGTCAAAAAAGCTATCTATAATAATGCCAGCTTATAATGAGGAAAGAACTATCCATTTAATTTTAGATAAAATTAAGGAAGTTGAATTAGTTGAAGGCATTACTAAGGAAATCATAATAACGAATGATTGTAGTAAAGATGATACTAAGGGAGCAATCAAAAAATACATGGATAATAATCCTGAATTGAATATTCAATATTTTGAGCATGAGGTCAATAAAGGAAAAGGGGCGGCACTACATACAGGTATCAAAAAGGCAACAGGTGATTATCTAATTATTCAAGATGCTGATTTGGAATATAACCCACAAGAGTATAATATTTTATTACAACCTATGTTAGATGGTTTTGCAGATGTAGTGTATGGTTCTAGGTTCATGGGAGGCAAACCACATAGGATTTTGTTTTTTTGGCACTCTATTGGTAATAGATGGTTGACGCAATTATCCAATATTTTTACCAATTTGAATTTAACAGATATGGAAACTTGCTATAAATTATTCAAACAAGAACATATCAAGCCATTGAAATTAAAGGAAAACCGTTTTGGTTTTGAACCAGAAGTCACCGCAAAAATTAGTAGAATTCCAGATATCCGAATTTATGAAGTAGGGATTTCTTACTATGGACGTTCTTATGAAGAAGGAAAAAAAATAGGCTGGCGTGATGGGTTTAGAGCTATTTATTGTATTTTAAAGTATAATATATTTAGTAAATAATGACAAATATTAAACAAGATAAAAGTTTTAAATTTAAAGAATTAGATGAGGAGGGAATGGGCTCTTTAGAAGCGATTTCTTCAGCACCTCAATTCAATGAATGGATGTATCAAACGATTTCTAAAAATTTTAAAGGACAAACTTTAGAAATTGGTAGTGGAATCGGCAATATTTCGGAACATTTTATCAAGCGTGATAAAAAGATAATGTTGACGGATATTCGCAAAAATTATTGTAATTACTTGCGAAGAGAATGGTCTAAAAACGATAGTGTTTTGGGCGTTGAAGAAGTGGATATTGTAGACCCCGATTTTGATACTAAATATCAACATCATCTAGAGAAATATGACGCTGTATTTGCTTTGAATGTAGTAGAACATATCAAAGACGATGCTTTAGCTATTAAGAATTGTAAAAAGTTATTGAAACAAGGCGGAAGATTAGTGATTTTAGTGCCAGCATATCAGTTTTTGTATAATGAATTTGATAAAGCTTTAGAGCATTATAAAAGATATAATAGAAAAGAATTATTAGATTTGTTTCACCAAGCTGATTTTCAGATAGAACGTTCCCTTTATTTTAATTTCATAGGTATTTTTGGTTGGTATGTTTCAGGTAATATTTTAAAGAAAAAAGTCATCCCAACAGGTCAAATGAAACTTTATAATTCTCTTGTTCCTATTTTTAAAATAATAGATAAAGTATTATTGAATAAAATAGGTTTATCAGTTATTGTCGAAGGTGTTAAAAAATAAAGAAATCTCTTTATTTTTACTTGAATTCACTCATCTAATCTAATCATGAAAAAGATATTGATTATTCGTTTTAGCTCTATTGGAGACATAGTGCTGACTAGCCCAATTATTCGTTGTTTGTATGAACAATTGAATGCGGATATTCACTATCTTACTAAAAAGAATTTTGAAGAAATATTAAAAGCCAATCCATATATTAAAAAAGTATGGACAATTCAAGAAAAAGTAAGTGAAGTTGCAAGTGAATTAAAAAAAGAATCGTTCGATTGTATTATTGATTTGCATAAGAATATTCGTTCTCAGCAAATACGAACGATATTGCATAAAACCAATTATATTAGTTTTGATAAATTAAATCTTAAAAAATGGCTTTTAGTCAACTTTAAACTTAATTTTTTACCTCAAAAACATTTAGTAGATAGGTATTTTGAAGCACTTAGTCAATTAAATGTTATTAATGACGAAAAAGGTTTAGATTTCTTCATTAATGATAGTATTAATACAGAATCAAATTATATTCATTTTAAAAATGAATTAAAGAATAAAAAATACATTTGTTTGGTAGTGGGAGCAGCTCATTTTACAAAAAGATTACCTATTTCTTGGATGGTAGATTTAATAACTCAAATAGAACATAAGACTATAGTATTATTAGGTGGTGAAAATGAAAAAAAAATAGGAGAGAATTTATATAATCAGTGTCCAAATAAAATTATTAATACAACAGGTTTACTTTCTATAAATGCTTCTGCTGCAATAATAAAAGAAGCTCAGGCTATCATTACTCCAGATACAGGCATGATGCATATTGCGGCAGCTTTTGAAAAAAAAACAATTAGTATTTGGGGTAGTACAGTAACTGATTTTGGAATGTATCCTTACCTGAGAAAAGACAAGCGTCACCATTCAAAAATTGTTCAAAATCAAGGATTAAGTTGTAGACCGTGTTCAAAAATTGGTAAATCCAATTGTCCTAAAAAACATTTTAAATGTATGAAGGAAATTGACATAAATGAAGTACTTTTAGCTCTAAAATAGATTTTTCTGAAAATATTTTACTAAAAATTCTTGTATTTTAGGATAAAAGATTAAATTAGCCTTATTATTTAATAATATATACTCCTCAACCAACTATTAAACAATTTAAGAACAAAAAATTTTTCTATAGAACATCAAAACATACAGGAATTTATGTTAAATTTTACACGTACTTTAATGGTTGCAATGCTATGCTTTTTAGGAAGCAATGTCTTTGCTCAAGATTTACATTATACCCAATATAATATGGATCCAATTCATCTGAACCCTGCCTTAACGGGTAATTTTGAAGGAACATTCAGAATAGGAGCAATTTATAGAGAACAATGGGGGGCCGTAATTACTAACGACCGTTTTAGAACTCCATCGTTTTTTATTGATGCACCTCTATTTCGTGGAATTGGAAAAAATGACTGGATTGGAGTTGGTGCTGCATTCTTAAATGATCAAGCAGGTTCAGTTTCAAGGAATATGAGTACTATTATGGGTGGTTTAACCTATAATATCGGTTTTGGTCAAAAAGGTAATACAGTATTATCTCTAGGTGGTCAAGCTGGATACATTCAAGAAAGATGGGATCTTAGTGAAGCCTCTTTTGGAGACCAATTGACTTCAGGTGCTACATTTAGTAATGACTTGAACAATATCAATGATGCCAATATTGGTTATGTTGATTTTAATGCTGGTATTACATTAGCATCAAAGTTAAATGATAGAACAGATTTTAGAATTGGAGGTGCTTTAATGCATATTGGTCAACCTTTGTATACTAAATTTACAGCAGCAGGACAAACTAATGTACCTACTGACCAACTAGACTTAGCTCGTAGATTGGTGGCACATGGAGAATTCAATGCTGATTTAACTAAAAAGTGGACACTTTCTCCTACATTTTTATATACAGCTATAGAAGGAGCAGATGAGATTGTTGTTCAAACTATGGCAGGTTATCATTTTAATGATGCTCAAGATGTTACATTTAGATTTGGAGCAGGATACCGTTTAGGTGATGCAGCTCAAGCATTATTAGGTTTTGATTATAAAGGACTAAGAGTTGGTGCAGCTTATGATTTTACTACATCTGATTTACAAAGTTCTTCTTCTAGACCTGATGTAGGTGGATTTGAAATTGGAGCATGGTATGTTGCTAAAATAGTAAAAGCACCAACTGTTAAACCAATTATATTCTGTCCACGTTTCTAATTAATTTTAATTTAAAGGAAAAAGTTTCCAATAATAAAAAATCAATCAATACAATGAAAAAACTGTTAACTATTATATCTTTTATATTGAGCTTTGCAATTGTTTCTAATGCTCAACCAGTAAAGGAATTAAAAGCAGACCAAATACTTTCAATTGCAGAAGAGCAGTATGAAAATGGAGATTATTATAATGCCTTAGATTGGTACAATAAAGTTTTAGAAGTTCAACCAGATGACTTATCTGTAATTCATAAGATTGCGTCTTTACATTATGAATTAAGAGATATGAAAAATGCAGCGTCTTGGTATAGTAAAGTTGTTAAAAAGGATAAAGAGAATGCTTATCCGAATGCTTCATTAGTTTATGGTAGAGTTCTTAAAATGAATGGCGATTTAGATGATGCGGAAGAAGTATTGAATGCATTCATCCAAAATAGCGATGATGACAATGCTAAAACATTAGCAGCTAGTGAATTATCAGGGATTGCTATGGTAAGAACAATGAAGGAAAATGAAGATGTTACAGTTGAAGATGCTGGTAATGCTGTAAACTCACCTTACACTGATTTTTCTCCTATTTATGTTACTGAAAACGAAATGTACTATGGTGCAATGGTTTCTGAAGAAGTTATTATAATTGAAGACAATAAAGATTACTTCGCTAAAGTATATAGTGCTGTTAAGACAGGAGATGAATGGGGTAATTCTAAACCATTAGGAGATGTTATTAATCGTCCTGGTGTTCACACAGGTAATGTTACTATTTCTGAAGATGGAAATGTAATGTATTTTACTCGTGCAGAATTAGTATCTAACAAGATGATGGCTAGCTATATCTATATGAGTGAAAAATCAGGAGATGGTTGGGGAGCTGCCCAAAAAGTAGAAGGATTAGGAGGAAGCTCTATTATCAAGCAACCCGCAATAGGCGAAATGTTTGGAGAACCTGCTCTATTCTTCGTGTCAAACCAAAGTGGTGGTTTTGGTGGTTGGGATGTTTATTATGCTCCTATTGATGGTCTTAATGCTGGCTCACCTGTAAATCTTGGAGATAAAATTAATACTGTTGGTGATGAAGTTACACCATTTTATCAAGATGGAAATTTATACTTCAGTTCTACAGGTCATGCAGGAATCGGAGGATTAGATGTATTCAAATCTGAATGGTCTGGAAGTTGGTCAGCACCTGAAAATCAAGGGATGCCAATTAACTCTTCTTTCGATGATATTTATTTCAATTTGGATAAAAGTACTTACAAAGGTTTTGTAGTTTCTAATAGACCAAGCAGTCGTTCTCTAAAAAGCAAAACTTGTTGTGATGATATTTATAATGTATCTATAAAAGAAGTTATTCTAGATTTAGAGGCACTTACTTTTGAATCTGGTGGAGAAAAACTAAATGGCGTTACTGTTCAGTTAGTTCAAATGGATAATAATTCTGAAGGAGAAACAGAATCAGATACTAAAGCAGGAACAAATGAATTTAGCTTTGGATTAGATAGAGAAACAGCCTATAAATTAATCGCTTCTAAAGATGGTTATAAAGACGCGGTTGTAGAATTCAATACAGTTGGTTTAGATGAAACTCAAACATTATCTAAAACTTTAAACCTTGAACCTTTGATGGTTGAGGTAACAGTATACGATACCATTCGTACTCAAACGCCAATCCGCTTGAATAATATTTTATATGATTTTGATAAGTCTAATATCAGACCTGATGCTGAACCAGATTTAAATATGCTATTGAGTTTGATGACTAAATATCCTGACATGGTAATTGAATTGTCTTCTCATACTGATAGTAGAGGTAAAGATTCGTATAACCAAAAATTATCTCAAAAACGTGCTGAATCTGCTAAGAGTTGGTTACTTGAAAAAGGTATCGCAGATAGTAGAATAAAAGCAGTAGGATATGGTGAAACTCAACCAGTTGCCGCTAACAAAAATGAAGATGGTAGCGATAATCCTGATGGTCGTCAGATGAATCGTAGAACAGAATTCAAAATTATAAGCGGAACCACAGTACTTATAAACGAAAGAGTAGAAAAGAGAGTTGTTACTAAAAAAGCAGATGAAGAATAGATTTCCTAAATCAACTAGGTCAAAATAAAACGAGGATAACTTGTAAAAGTCCATTCAATAATTATTGAATGGACTTTTTAATACACTGTAACATAAATTTATTGATTTTTTGAAATAAGAATTTTGTTTTGAATCAATGAACGCCCGCAGCCTAATAGCCTTAGTTATTAAGGCGAGGACGTGAAGCAGAGTCAGAACAAAAGGCTCTTTCAAAATACAATTTTATTTATGTTACAGTGTATTTAGTACACTGTAACATAAATTT
>JAHDBK010000176.1 GCA_020630455.1 Saprospiraceae bacterium | reverse complement strand
ATTTTTTTATATATAATTTATTTATTAGACTTTATTCTCAAAATTTTTTATATTTATAAAAAAACAGACTTGTTAAAGATACCTTAATATAAAAGCGTAGTATATTTAGTGAATGAAAATAAAAGGTTTTATTATTGATGTTCTTGTTATTTCTTTAATAACTATATTAATATTAGAAATAGTATTAAGAATGATAGGGTATAGGCCATTTTATTTTGAACCTTTTTCTATACAATCTTCTCCACAAGCTTGTTTGATTCCTCATTCCAAATTGGGATTGTCCCTAGAAGATGGAATATTTTCCGTTAGACTTAATGATAGTCTTGAATATACAACAACACACAAAAACAATTATAGAATAAGTATAAACGAGCAAAAAAAGGATTCTCTAAAACAAATTCAAATTTATGGTTGTTCTTTTGCCTATGGTATGGGAGAAGATGATGATAAAATATTTTCATCTTTTTTACAAGAAAAGCTAATAGATGATTATGATATTAATAATTTAGCCGTACCAGGTTATGGAACAATTCAATCGCTATTACAATTACAAGATAGAATCCAACAGAATGATATACCTCAAAAAGTAATTCTAGCCTATGCATCTTTTCATGACCAAAGAAATGTATTATCTCCATATTATAGAGAACATCTCTATTATGGTTTTTTGAATATGAATTCTAAAATAGCCGATTTATTCCATCAAAAATTAGATAATTGCCAATTCCCTTATGCTTCTTTAGATAATCAAGAATTAAAAATTCAATATCAAAAAATTAATCAAATATATAATCCACTTCCTCTAAGGAATAAACTAGCATGTATGAATGCATTTCAAAATTTCCTAAATTACAGAACTCACCAATCTTTAAATGAAAATCAAGTAAGTATTAATATTATTGAAAAAATGAACCAACTCTGCCAAGAAAATCAAATAGATTTTGTCGTTTTTTCAATCGTTAAGGATGATGTCACTTCACAAACATTAGAACAATTACGTAAAAAAGGAGTACAAACCCTCGATATTGGTCTAGATATTTTAAATAATAATGATTTCAATCACCAACCCATTGATAGCCATCCCAATGAAAAAGCACACCGCATATATGCAGAAAGATTATTTCAATACCTCAATCCTTACCCACTTCATTGATTTCAGTTGTTACTGTTAACTGATAACTGTTCACCGATAACTGATAATTAAACAATAAGCCTTACCTTTGCATTTATATATAAAAAAAATATGGCGAGAATATCAATTGATTTAGGTTCAGGTAAAGTAAAAAAGCAAAGCAATGTAATAATTGGGATTGACTTAGGGACAACCAATAGCTTGGTGGCATATATGAAGGAAGATAATCCACATGCTGTTCAATCTCAAGGAGGTAAAAATACCTTAGTGCCTTCTATTATTCATTTTGATGAAAATAATAATGTGGTAGTAGGAGATGAGGCAAAAAAACAATTGATATTACAACCCGAAAGAACAATCTATTCTGTAAAGCGATTGATGGGAAAATCTTACAATGATTTAGAAGAATATAAAAAGTATATGGCTTACGAAATCATTGATGAAGATGAAGAAAAATTAGTAAAAGTTAAAATAGCTAACCGCTTTTATAGTCCTATTGAATTATCTGCCGAAATTCTCAAGTATTTAAAAAATAGAATTGAAGAAGAATTATCTGCTGAAGTCTCTAAAGCAGTAATTACTGTTCCAGCCTATTTTAATGATACGCAAAGACAAGCTACTAGAGATGCTGGTAAATTAGCAGGCTTAGATGTGTTGAGAATTATAAATGAACCTACCGCTGCAAGTTTAGCATATGGAGTAGGTACAGATAAAAATGAGGACGAGAAAGTAGCAGTGTATGACTTAGGAGGGGGGACATTTGATATTTCAATTTTAGATATTCAAAGTGGAATTTTTGAAGTGCTATCTACTAATGGAGATACCTTTTTAGGCGGTGATGATTTTGACCAATCTATAATGAATTATTGGATTGATAATTATTTTATTAATAATGATTTAAATAAAAAAACATTACAAATTATTCGCCTTGAGGCAGAAAAAGCAAAAAAAGCTTTAAGTAAACATAAAGAATATACTGCTAATATTCAAGAACAAAAAGTATCAATTACTCTTGAAAAATTTAATGAACTCATAGCTCCGATAATAGATAGAACGATATCAGCTTGTAAAAACGCATTATCCGATGCCAAATTAAGCAAACAAGAAATTGATAAAGTCATTATGGTGGGAGGTTCTACTAGAGTACCTCTAGTCAAAGAAGCTGTATCTCAATTTTTTGAAAAACCTGTTTTTGATAAATTAAATCCTGATGAAGTGGTGGCATTAGGAGCTGCCGTTCAAGCAGATGTTTTGGCAGGAAATCAAAAAGATGTTTTGTTATTAGATGTAACACCTCTTTCCTTAGGTATCGAAACAGTAGGAGGTTTAATGGATGTTATTATTAGTAGAAATGCTAAAATACCTGTAAAAAAAGGCAGACAATATACTACTTCTGTAGATGGTCAAAAAAACCTTAAAGTTGCCGTATTTCAAGGAGAAAGGGATTTAGTAAAAGACAATAGAAAACTAGGCGAATTTATTTTAAAAGGTATTCCTCCAATGCCCGCTGGTATTCCTAAAATTGAAATTCAATTCCTAATAGATGCAGATGGAATCTTAAAAGTAAAAGCCAAAGAGTTGCGTTCAGGTGTAGAACAAAGTGTCGAAATACAATCTCAATATGGATTGAGCGAAGAAGAAATGGCATTAATGTTATTAGAATCCATCAAAAATGCAGAACAAGACATGAAAGTCAAAGCACTTCTTGAAGCAAGAATAGAAGCTCAAAATATTCTAATGGCAAGCAAGCGATTCATTAAACAAAATAATCATTGGCTTTCTCAAGACGAAAAACTCAATATTTTAGCATTGACCCAAGTATTAAAAGTGACAACAGAGGGTGAAGACAAAGATGCCATTCAAGATGCGATGAAACAACTCAATGATTATACCACTCCTCTAGCTCACAAAGCAATGGATATTGCCGTTTCTGATGCAATGAAAGGGAAAAAGGTATAATTATTAACAATAATAATAAAATAATAATTAATTTTAGAGCATATTTATAAAGATAAGGTCTTTATATGTTGATTATCATAATGATTAAAATTTAAACATGCTCTTAAACAACTTTATACATTATAATAATGTCTATTGTTTATATCATACTAATTTCATTGAAATTAGTATGAAGTTTTAAGATTTATAGAATATTGATAACTAAGTATAAAGACAATAGGTTTTTGAGCCTTATTCTTGGTTTATAAACAAACAAAGAAATATTAGATTTTTATATGGTGCATTATGGATTTTAGGCGGAGAAGTGTAGAAAATGCGTTAAAAACAAAATACTGTTTGAGCTCGTAAAGGCTAATCAACAAAGAAAATTAGCTAAATAATCACTGCTTATTATATAAGTTCTTTGGATTTAGCGAGTTTTATTTTGTTTAGCAATTTTCAAACTTTGTAGCCGTAAAAAAATACATATAGCACTTGATTTTTTTCTTTCTTTTTTCATCAAGGAAAAAAGGAAGTCCATTTTCAAATGTTAAATGGATTTCTTTTTTATAGATAAATTTTAAGTACTAGAACAAATGTAATAAAGCATTGCTATTTGATTCTTTTACGGTTGTTATTCGTTATATACTCACTTGATAGCTATGGCTATCAAGTTCCGTTCTGCCTCTATCAACCAAAAAATAATCTTCATATCAATACCAGATTTCTTTTGTGCTAGTACCTAAAACGAGAATTACTGTGTTTTATTTTAAATGATAAAGAAACTTCTTTATTATTTAAATTGTTTTAAAAATCTAATGTCTATAGTCTAAAACGTACTCTAATACTAATATCTCCTTTTTTTTAACTAAAATATAAAATAATCATCATGCGAAAAACTAAGAATCAACTTATTATTTTTCTATTAATTCTCTTATTTAATAATAATATAAATGCTCAAGGAGTAGAAGGTTATTATCAATATCCAGATGTACACAACAATCAATTGGTATTCTGTGCAGAGGGAGATATATGGACAGTTTCCTTGGATGGAGGCATAGCCAAAAGATTGACCACTCATGCAGAAGAAGAAACAAGACCCTCTATTTCTCCTGACGGAAAAACCATTATGTTTTCTGCTACTTTTGAAGGACCAACAGAAATTTATACCGTTCCTATTGATGGAGGTATGACAGAGCGTTGGACTTATGAGAGAGATCGTTCTGTTGCAGAAACTTGGACACCAGATGGCGAAATTGTCTACGCTACATGGGCATACAATAAAAAACCTGATTATAGATTAGTCAAAATTAATATTAATAATAAATCTAAAACTCAAGTTCCTCTCGACCAAGCAACAGAGGCTACTTTTGATGAAAGTGGAAAATCCATCTATTTTGTAAGACCTGCTTATCACCGTAATGTTACTAAAAGATACAAAGGGGGAACAGCTAGGCAAATATGGAAATTTACAGAAGGAACAGAAGAAGCCATTAAATTGACAACTGATTATACAGGTGAAAGCCACCATCCAATGTGGTTTGACTCTAGAGTGTATTTCATTACAGATAGAGATGGAATTATGAATATTTGGTCTATGGATGAAGAAGGTAAAGACCTAAAACAACATACAGAACACCGCGTTTTTGATGTCAGATATGCTAATGTCTCAAATGGAATTATAGTATATCAAATGGGAGCAGATATTTGGAAGTATGACATTCAATCAGATGAAACCGAAAAGGTCAATATAACTCTAGCTACAGATTTAAGCCAATTAAGAGAAAAATGGGAGGAAAACCCTGCTCAATATATTACTTCAGTTGATGCAGATCATACAGGTGATAAAATTGTCATCACAGCAAGAGGAAGGGTTTTTGTAGTGCCAACAGGAAAAGGTAGAGTCATTTCATATACTCAAAAAAGTGGTGTAAGGTATAGAGATGCTACATTTTCTCATGATGGGAAAAATATATTCGCATTATCAGATGAAAGTGGTGAATTCGAATTTGTAAGCATGTCTACTGATGGTATGAGTGCAGAAAAAAACATTACTAAAGATGGTGAAATTCTAAGGTATGCTGGTTTTGCTTCTCCAGATGATAAATGGATAGCTTATGATGATTTAGATGCTAATCTATATATATTAAATATAAGTACAGGAATAAGTTCCAAAATCTCAACCAACCAAGAAGGAATTTATGATTTTTCATGGTCTCCAGATGGCAAGTGGTTAGCTTATGTACAAGTAGCTTCTAATACTATGGCTCAAATTAAAATTTATAATGTCATTACTCGCAAAACTTTTGACCTCACAACAGATAGAGCCAACAGCTTTAATCCAAGATGGAGTCCTGATGGTAAATTTATCTATTTTATCTCTGATAGACATTTCAATACATTAGTGAGAAGTCCTTGGGGAACTCGTCAACCAGAGCCATATTTTGATGCTAGTGAAAAAATCTATCATGTCGCATTACAAAAAAATACCCGTTCTCCATTCAGACCTAATGATGAATTATTTACTAAAGAAGAAGATAAAAAGGAAGATAAAAAAGAAGGCGAAGAAGACAAAAAAGTAAATGTATTAATTGATGAAGCAGGTATTAAAGAACGAATTGTAGAAGTACCTATCCAACCAGGTAATTATGGAAGCTTGTCAGTAAATGCTGAAGCATTATATTTTACTTCATCAGAAGTAGGCAATTCAAAAAGACATTTAGCTTGTGTTAAAATTGATAATAAAAAACCTGAACTTACTGTAATAGCTAAAGAAATAAGCAATTATGAATTAACAGGAGATGGGAAAAAATTATTGATAAGAAAAGGAAATAGTTTTTATATACCAAATGCAGGTACAGGAGAAATATCCAAGCTAGATGAAGATAAAATTGACTTAAAAGGTTGGAAATTTAAAATTATTCCTAAAGAAGAATGGAAACAGATGTTTACTGATGCTTGGAGAATGGAAAGAGATTATTTTTATGATAAAAATATGCACGGAGTGGATTGGGATGCTATGTATGATAGGTACTTGCCTCTAGTAGATAGGATTACTTCCCGTAGCGAATTATCCGATTTGATTGGTCGTTTTGTAGGGGAATTATCTGCTTTACACACAAGCGTAAGAGGCGGGGATTTAAGGTCTGATAATAAAAATATAGCAGTAGCAAGCCTAGGAGCTGTTTTTAGTAGAGATGAAAAAAATGGAGGATTTAGAATAGATTATATTTATAAGGCAGATCCAGATTATCCTCACGAAAAATCTCCTTTGGACGACCCATATTTAGATGTTCAAATTGGAGATGTGATTACCAAAGTGAATGGAATAGATGCCTTAGATGCCATTGATATTGGAGAACTCATCCGTAATGAAGCAGGAAAACAAGTAAGACTGAGCCTCAAAAGGAACAGCAATGCAAAAGACATTATTGTAACGCCCATTTCGAATTCTTATAATTTAAGGTATAGAGATTGGGAATATAATAATCGCTTATATGTAGAAGAGCAATCTAATGACGATATTGGTTATCTCCATTTACGAGCGATGGGGGGCGATGATATTAATCAGTTTTATAGAGAGTTTTACCCTATCTTTAATCGCAGAGGACTTATTATAGATGTACGTTATAATTGGGGAGGGAATATCGATTCATTCATACTAGAAAAATTATTGAGAAAAGCATGGATGTATTGGAAAGGTCGTTCTGGTGAATCCAATTGGAGTATGCAATACGCTTTTAGAGGACATATTGTTATTTTGGTTAATGAAAATACCTATTCTGATGGAGAAGCATTCTCTGATGGTTTTAGAAGATTAGGCTTAGGTACTTCAATTGGAATGAGAACTTGGGGAGGAGAAATTTGGTTGAATAGTGCCAATAGACTAAGCGACGGTGGATTGGCAAGAGCTCCCATGTTTGGTGTGTATGAAGGAGGTGAATGGTTGATAGAAGGACATGGTTTTGTTCCTGATATCGAATTAGATAATTTACCTCATGCTACATTCAATGGAAAGGACGCCCAATTAGATAAAGCAATAGAAGTATTGAAAAAACAAATAAAAGAGGATCCAAGAGATGTTCAAGAAGTACCTCCGCATCCTGATAAATCTTTTGAAAATAATAAGAAGAAATAAGTAGTAAGACAAAAGACTTTAGATGTTAGATTTTTATTTAAATAATAAAGGTTTTTCTTTATTATTTCCTTATTGAAAAGGTTTAATGTCTATAGTCTATTATCTGATTATCTAAAACATGCTCTAATGAAAAAAGTTAATTGGGAATATATTATTAATAATAGAATAATTAGTATTAATAGGATAGTAATTGTTGAAGGTAATACAGAATATGAAATGGATTATAGCTT
>JAHDBK010000175.1:5228-7449 GCA_020630455.1 Saprospiraceae bacterium | reverse complement strand
GGCAATAAAAAATCATAAATCCACCACCACCAGCACCAGAAATTTTACCACCTGTAGCACCCGCATTGATAGCTGTACTATATATTTCATCTATTTTTTGATTGGAAATTCCTTTAGCCAACTGTTTTTTATTTTCCCAACCCATTTTTAAAACTTCACCTACCTGTGAAAGTTCATTTTTTAAGATGGTTTCTTTCATTTTAAAGGCCAATTCTTTGAGTTGGTGAGTTGCTTCTAAAACTTTTTCTTCATTTTTTTCAAAGTTTGATTTTTGAAATTCAATAATTTTTGAAGATTCTCTACTTGTATAAGTATAAAAAAGCAATAAGTGAAATTCCAATTCCTTCGCTATTTCAGGTTTAATTCTTAAAGGATTGACTATGACTCGATTTTTATCATAAAATTCCATAAAATTAAAACCCCCAAAAGTAGCAGCATATTGGTCTTGTTTACCACCTGCCATTTGTAATTCTTCTCTTTCAATAGCAACAGCAATCCTAGCAATTTCATATTCTCCGAAAGGCAAATTTAACCATTCTACAAAAGTTCCAATTAAAGCAACTACTAGGGTAGAGGAAGTCCCTAATCCAGAACCAGAAGGAGCATCAATAGAGCTAATCAATTCACAAGGAAGGGGTTTTTTAGCATAGTTTTTTACCATCCAATTATAGACACCAACTTGTAATTTTAGCGGGCAGTTTTCATCTAATCTTTCTTCTGCATCAAATTCTAATCTCACTTTTGAATTTCTATCTTCAAAGATGACCTTATTATCATTTCTAGGTGTCAATACAGCAGTAACATGTAAGTTGATTGTTGTATTTAATACAGCTCCTTGATGTTGGTCACAATAAGGCGAAACATCTGTTCCTCCGCCAGATAGTCCAATTCTCAAAGGTGCCTTACTGATGTATTTCATTTTATATTTTATTTTGTTAAAATTTATTTTCTTTTTCAAAATTTTGAATCAGACCAAAATAATTGAATATTTAAAAATTAAAAAAATAAAGAGATTTCTTTATTTTTTTTGAATTAAAATCTAAAATCTAATGTCTAATTTCTATTGTCTTCCTAATTATTTTCTATATACTTAATACTCTGTACTCAATACTCTTTATTCACAAAGTTTCATTATATTATTAACTAAAATATCCCAACTATATTTCTTTTTTTCTTCTTTAATATTAGCAATCATCGTTTCAATATCTGTATTATTAAAAAAACGGAGGATAGCATCAGCTATTTCTTTTGGATTGGTATTGACTACATATCCTACTTTTTCATTAGGACATAATTCTTCCAAACCTCCTACATTGGTAACTATCATTGGTTTATTGAAGTGGTAAGCGATTTGTGTGACGCCACTTTGTGTAGCTGATTTATAAGGTTGAACCACCAAATCACAAGCACTAAAATAATACTTTACATCCGAATTTTGAATGAATTCATCAACTTGAATGATATCATTTTCTAATGAATGTTTTTTAATAATATTACTATAATATTCTTTATCAGAATAATATTCACCTGCAACAATTAATTTTATATTTTCATTCCTTAATCTTTCATCTGCAAAAGCCTCTAATAACAAATCTAAACCTTTATATTTTCTTATCAAACCAAAAAATAAAATATATTTAAATTCACTATCTAATTTTAAGTATTCTAAGGCATTTTTGCGTTCTAAATTTTCACCAAAGTTATCAAAAAGAGGATGAGGAGAAAGTATTTTTTTCTTTTGAGTATCAAATTGATTAATATCTTCATAAACATTTTGAGACATGGCTACAAAACCATCTAATGGCTTTACAAAATACTTCGTAAAAATAGTATCGCCAATTCTTGATTCATGAGGAATGATATTGTCGATAATAGCAATAATTTGACTATGTTTATTTTTTTTGATTTGTCTTAATATAGTACCAAAACAAGGCCCCATGAATGGTAGCCAAAATTTTATAATAACTACATCTGGCTTTTCTTTTTTTATTAAATTTCCAACCTTTAACCAATTAATTGGATTGATAGAATTGATAAGTCTTTTAATTTTTAAATGTTGAGGACCTTCTTCTTCCAAAAATTGGGATTTGCCAGGAAACAAAATACTAGGATATTGGAGAGAGAAAGTATAAAGCGTTACTTCATGTCCTTTGTCTTGTAATTCAGTTACTAGTCTTTCATTATAAGCAGCCAATCCTCCTCTATAAGGATAAGCCGTTCC
>JAHDBK010000175.1:0-5128 GCA_020630455.1 Saprospiraceae bacterium | reverse complement strand
TTAAACATTACTTTTTTATATTAATTATTAAAATAAAAAACCGATTTACTTATGAAATTAAAACCGATTAATGACCGAGTAGTAGTCAAACCAGCTCCTGCTGAAGAGAAAACAGAAGGCGGTATCATTATTCCTGATACTGCAAAAGAAAAACCTCAGAGAGGTGAAATCGTTGCAGTCGGACCAGGAAAAGATGGAAATAAAATGACTGTAAAAAAAGGCGATGTAGTCCTTTATGGTAAATATGCTGGACAAGAATTAGCATACAAAGGAAATGATTACCTTATTATGAGAGAAGATGACATCTTAGTTATCTTAGGTTAATTAAAATAATAAAGAATATTCTTTATTATTTTATATTTTCAATTATTTATTATTATTAAAAAACTTAAAAAATTAAATAAAAATGGCTAAAGAAATTAGCTTTAATACAGAGGCAAGAGAAGCATTGAAATTGGGAGTAGATGCTTTAGCAAATGCGGTAAAAGTAACCTTAGGACCAAAAGGTAGAAATGTAGTAATACAAAAAAGTTATGGTGCTCCTCAAATCACTAAAGATGGGGTTACCGTTGCCAAAGAAATAGAATTAGAAGACCCAGTTCAAAACATGGGTGCTCAAATGGTAAAAGAAGTTGCTTCCAAAACTGCTGATATAGCAGGTGATGGTACGACAACAGCCACTGTTTTAGCTCAAGCAATGGTTACAGAAGGTATGAAAAATGTAGCTGCTGGTGCTAATCCAATGGATTTGAAAAGAGGAATTGATAAAGCCGTTGATGCTGCAATTAAAGAATTAGGCAAAATGTCAGAAGTAATTGGTGATGATTTTGATAAAATCCGCCAAGTAGCTGCTATTTCTGCAAATAACGATGACGAAATCGGTAAATTGATTGCAGATGCGATGAAAAGAGTAACTAAAGATGGTGTTATTACTGTAGAAGAAGCAAAAGGTACTGATACTTATGTAGAAGAGGTAATCGGTATGCAATTCGATAGAGGATATCTTTCTCCTTATTTTGTGACTGATGCAGAAAATATGACTGCTGAATACGAAAACCCATTATTATTGATTTATGATAAAAAAATCAGTAATATGCAGGAAATTGTTCCTGTATTAGAAAAGGCAGTTCAAGCAGGAAGACCTTTATTAATTATTGCTGAAGATGTAGATAGTCAAGCATTAGGTGTTTTAGTAGTGAATAGATTGAGAGCTCAATTGAAAGTTGTTGCTGTTAAAGCTCCTGGTTTTGGTGATAGAAGAAAAGCAATGCTAGAAGATATTGCTATCTTAACTGGAGGTGTTGTTATTTCAGAAGAACAAGGATATAAATTGGAAAATGCTGATTTGGATATGTTGGGTTCTTGTGAAAAAATAGAAGTAGATAAAGATAATACAACTATAATCAATGGAAATGGAGATGGTGAAGCTATTAAAGCAAGAATTAATCAAATTAAAGCTCAAATAGAAACGACTACTTCTGATTATGATAGAGAAAAATTGCAAGAACGTTTAGCTAAATTAGCTGGTGGAGTTGCTGTTCTTTATGTTGGTGCTCCTACCGAAGTAGAAATGAAAGAAAAGAAAGATAGAGTTGATGATGCTTTACATGCTACTCGTGCAGCCGTAGAAGAAGGTATCGTTCCTGGTGGTGGAGTTGCTTTAATTAGAACAATCAAAGCAATTGATAAAGTGAAGGGAGAAAACCAAGATGAAGTAACAGGTATCGCTATTGTACGCAAAGCTTTGGAATCTCCTTTAAGAACTATTGCTAATAATGCAGGTGTTGAAGGTTCAGTTGTTTTGATGAAAGTAATGGATGGTAAAGGTGCTTTTGGTTATAATGCTAGAACTGAAAAGTATGAAGACTTGAAAAAAGCAGGAGTTATCGATCCTAAGAAAGTAACTCGTATTGCTTTGGAAAATGCAGGTTCTATCGCTTCAATGATATTAACTACTGAATGTGTAGTGAATGATAAACCAGAAGAAAATGCAGGTGCAGGTGCTATGCCTCCAATGGGTGGTGGAATGCCAGGTATGATGTAAAAAAGATTATATTTTTTATAATTTGTAAATTACAATAAAAAAAAAGATAACAAATTTTTGTTATCTTTTTTTTTATTTATTTGTTGTCAATAAGCTATTGTTAAATAATAATAATAATCGAAATTAAGCTAAAGCTTGTTTTTGTTTTAATGAATTTTCAAAATGTTCACCCGTGTAAAATGCTACTTTAGGATTCATATAAGCAAACCAAAGAGGAGGTATTAATGCCATCAAAATGGATGCAGGATATCCTAAAGGCAATTGAGGAGATTCGTCGAAGTGTCTTAATACTTGATATTTCCTATTTGCTTTATAATGATGATCCGAATGACGAGTTAATTCGTATAAAAAGATTCTCCCTAAATCATGGTTTGAATTCCAAGAATGATGAGATTGAACGGGCTCGTATCTTCCATTAGCTAATTTTTTTCTTCTTAGTCCATAATGTTCAATATAATTTACAGATTCTAATAATAAGAAACCTATTATTGCTGCTGCTATTGTTAATAATAATATTTGCCACCCAAAGAAAAAATATACTAGAGCAAGATAAAGGATTTGTACAAACTGATATGAGAACATTGGATTAAACCATAAATGATAAGGATGGTGTCCTTTCTTCTCTGTGTGATTAGCAGAGATTTTCCAAGCAGAAAGATAGCTTCCTATTACCGACCTAAAATAAAAAGTATATATAGGCTCATTCAATCGAGATGAAGCGGGGTCTTTGTCTGTTGAAACCCATTTATGATGACCATAATTATGTTCTATAATGAAATGAAGGTATAAATTAGGTAATAATAACATCTTTGCCATTAGCCTTTCGTACCAAGTATTTCTGTGTCCTAACTCATGAGCAACATTAATTCCATCCGCTCCGAGAAGAATACCTATTGAAAGAGTATATCCTAAAATTTCCCACCAAGTATGAACTCCAGTGGTAAGGATATAAAAATAATAAGCTAAAAAGCCATAAACTAAAGGAACATTTAGATATAAAAGGATATCAAAAATCAATTTATTATTTTGTACTGTTTCTTCATCATCTGTTAGGTTATAAGTAGTTCCTTTCCAAATTAATTCCATAGTAGGAATAATCATAAATGCCAGAATAAAACCTGAAAATGACCAAATGCCTCCAAATGACAAAGCTATTCCAATAGCTAGGGGGGCTGTATAAGCAAATAAATATTTAAAATCTTTCATATTGACTAATTTTAGTATAAAGATATAAATAAATCGAACTATTTTCTATTAAATAGTTCGAAATAATGTATTTTTGTTTTAAATATTAACAATATGGGAAGGAAATCATTAGGAAAACCTAGGAAAATAGATGAAAAAAAGAGGAGGTCATGGATTATAAAGTTATATCCATATCTGAGGGATAATGGTTTAAAAGGACTTAAAATGAATAAGGTCGCAGGAGTATTAGAGTTGAGCAAATCAACTGTATATGAATATTTTAAATCCAAGGAAGAAATAATAGAAGAAACTCTTAATTATCAAATGGAAAAATTGATGAAATTTTCATTAATATTAGATAATAAAGAAAAATCATTAAAAGATAGATATGTAGAGTTAATGGGATATATGTCTCCTGTTTTATCTGATATTTCTGAATTGATTATGGAAGATTTGAAATATCATTATCCAAAATTATGGCTAAGAGTAGAAACTTTTTTTGATTTTGCACAAAAAGAATTAATGAAATATTATGAAGAGGGAATCAAGAAAAATGAATTTAAACGAATGAATCCAATAATACTAGCAAGACAAGATTATTTATTTTTTACTCAATTATTAGAGCCTACATTTTTAAAAGAAAATGATTTAAAACCAATGCAGGTTTTTGAAGAGTATTTCAGCTTAAAATTTTATGGTTTATTGTATGAAAATAAACCATAAAACTTATTCATTTTTCATGGTATCTAAATATACTTTTCTAGCAATTACAAAAAGGACTGAAAGAAAACCACCAATAAAACCACCAATAACTATTGCTTTTGGTAAATTCCCAGTATTTGGAAAAATAGGATAGATAGGTAAATCAAGTGCTTGGATTACCGGTGTAATATTGTTTAAAGAAAACTCTGCTATTTCTTTGTTTTTAAGAACTTCAGCATATTGCTCAATTCCAATTTTTATGTCCTTTTGTGCCCTTAGTCCTTCTAATTGAGAAACTCTAAGTTGCAGAAGTCTACCCGTATCTTCAAAGTTAGCGGCTCTAAATTCAGCACTAGTAATAGCACTAGAAAGCGAATCTGCTTTACTTTCTAAAATAGATAAGGTTCTAGCATTTTTTTCAATGGCCAATCGAACATAATATTCATCTACGATATCGAAAAGTACCCTTAAAAATTCAACGCCGATATGTTCTGATTTACTTGTAAGGTACATCGTTATAATTCCTGAAGTTTCATCATACTCTAATGCTAAAGTACCTGCGACATCAGGTGACCCAACTAAATATCCATGTAAACCCATTAAAACGGAATTTTCAAGGGTGTCAGTTTTTTTGAAACTTCCTCGTTTAAAATAAAATCTATCTGTTTCCTCTTCATCTGTAAACACCTCTATTTCTTCTGCTTCCATTAAGTGATTGGCAAAATAATCATTTCGTCCATTAGTATTAGTTTTTGCAAATAATGCTTGTTGAATAATGGTTCTAGATTTAATGAGTTTCATCATTTTATCGGCATTATTTTCTCCTCCTCCAAAACCAAAAGAACCTAATAATGAAGCAACTCCTCCTAAGTTTGCACCACCACCTTCATCTTGCATCATAAAAGTTAAACTAGATGTATAGGTAATGGGTTTCATCATTTCATTGATGAGCATAATCCCTGCAAATAAAAAACCACAAATAGTAATGATCCACCAATATTTGAATAATTCTTTAATATAAGTCTGGGCTAATAAAATAAGTTCTTTTAAACTAATTTCATCATTTTCGTTATTATGATCAATTTGATTAGACATATCTGTTATTTCTGAATATTTTGAATAAGAACAACTAAAGTTAAAATTGCTGTAGCTTGAGCGACTGTATTTGAAATTACACTACTCCAATCAATTCTTTCT
>JAHDBK010000174.1 GCA_020630455.1 Saprospiraceae bacterium | reverse complement strand
GTTTCTGGAATAGTTTCTATTACTTCTGTAGTTGTTTCTACAGGTGCAGTAACTATTTCAGTATTAGTAGTAATCGGTTCAATTACTTCTGTTTCCACAACTTCAGTTGGTGTTGATTCAACAGGCATTACAATCGGTTCCATTTTATCTTTATCATCATCCTTAGGAGTGGTAATTGTTGAATTGGTATTTGGCTTAGGAGGAACAGTGGCAACTCCTGTATCTGCACTTAAAATCAAATCTTTATTACCGACTGTTCCACTATTGGTATCAAATTCATAAGTTGAAGCAATGAAATTATCTTTTTTAGCTTCTATAACATAGGATTTTTCAGGAATTAATGGGAACTGAAATTCTTTATCAACCATTTGATTGGCAATCAATCTTTTTTGACCATCTTCCATTACCTCATATAAAGTAACATCCACTTCTGATAACGGGATATTCATTTCTGTTTTTAGTTTTCCACTAATAGATAATTCTGATATTTTTTCTTGGAATTCAAAAACATCTTCGTGAGTAGTACTCAATTTACTCAATCCTAATGTTCTATTAGATATTAAAAATCCATGAGAAGGATTATTTTCGAATGCGAAATAGCGATCATCCGCTGAAGAATTAAAAGGTAAACCTATATTAACTGGTTTATCCCAATCAAATTGATAACCTTGAGCTTTGAAAATATCAAAACCACCAAATCCTACTTGGCCGTCAGAACTAAAATATAAAGTTCCGCTTTCTTCATCATAAAATGGAGTGGATTCATTCCCAAAGGTATTGATTCTTGAGCCTAAGTTTTTAGGAAAGGTAAAATCAAAAGAATTAGAACCTAATTCTCTAGAGGTGTACCATAAATCCATTCCACCTTTTCCTCCTTTTCTATCAGAAGCAAAATAAATAATCTCTAAATTTTCAGTATGAACAACTGTTGGGTGCGTATTAGTTGCTTCCAAATCATTGATATAATCAGGTAGAATCATCGGTTCAGACCAAGAGCCATCACTATTGCTTTTTACCATATAGATATCACATCTAACGGCTCCACCACCTAAATCATCACATTGGGTAAAAAAGAAACTGCTATTATCAGGAGCAAAAGAAACATTGCCATAATGAGCTCTATTTACATTGGAAAATATTTTTTCTGTAGATTGACTTTTAGTCCACTCTCCATCCATTTTTTGAGTTCTATAAATTTTAGAAGCTCCATCAATATCCGATGAAAAATAAAGGATATCATCTGCATAAGGCAAAGGAGCATATTCCATTTCTTGACTATTCACATTTTCATTGAGATGAGTTAGTTCAAAATCTTCATTGACATTATTCATTTCTTTAATAGCGTATTCGCAACCTAGAATTTCATTTTGAACCAGTTCTGACATTTCTTGAAAATCATCCCCTTTATAACTATTAATGAAATAAACAAACTCTCTACTTGCTTCGTCATACTCTTGATTACTCTTCAAACAACGAGCATATTTGAATCCTACTAGAGGAAATTCTTCGTTCATTGCTTTTACAGGTTTTAGGGCTTTAACTGCTTTGTTGTATTCTCTTATTCTGTAATAACAATCACCTGCTTTATGTGCTAATTCAGGTTTTTTTTGTTTTAATTTCCAAGCAGCGAAGTATTTTTCGGCTGCTTCTTCTAATTTGCCTTGTTCTTCAAGGGTTTCAGCATCAGAATTCAGTTTTTTCCAACTGTCTTGTGCTTGCAAACTAACACATAGTATTAGAATAGTGCTAATGGTAATTAATATCCTCATATTAAAAATTATATTGTTTTAATTTATAATTACTGACTCTATAATTGGAGCATAATGTTGATGCTCTAATTGTAATACTTTTTGAGCAATCATTTCAGGACTATCGCTTTCGTCAAGTTCGCATTTGGCTTGAAAAATAATTTCTCCTTCATCAAAATGTTCATTTACATAATGAATAGTCATTCCAGAAATGGATTCCTTTGAATCTTTAACAGCTCTATGAACGTTCATCCCATACATTCCTTTTCCTCCAAATTGAGGAAGTAATGAAGGATGGATGTTAACTATTTTATTTTTATAATTATGAACTAAATACTTAGGTATTAGCCATAAAAAACCAGCTAACACGATAAAATCAACTCTAAATAATTTCAAAGTATTTAGCATAAAATCCTCATTAAGAAATTCTTTTTTCTTAACGACTAATTTATTTGTTTGGTATAAGCTGGCGTAATCAAGTACTTTAGCTTCTTTCTTATTGGATAAGATGAGAACGACTTCTATTTGATTATGTTCTTCAAAATACTCTAAAATTTTTAAAGCATTTGAACCTGTTCCAGAGGCAAAGATAGCTAGTTTTGTCTTCATATTATAAATTTCAAATATATGACATTTTACACAAAAATCAAATATTTAGAATAATTATAATATTTCTACTTCAAAAAGCATTCCTTTTAATACAAAATGAACAAATAAGAAGATTTTTTTATCTTTAAAGGTCTGATTTAATGAATTATTAACAGCAATCAATTTATTTTTAATTGGATTTTCAAATATTTTGGGTTCTATTTTTCTTTGATTGTTAAAAATATCTGCTTGAATAATTGCAATTACTTCTTTCTTGGATTCTAATAGTATTTCTACCTCTCCTTTCCATTTTTTTTCATTATTTTGAAATTGAATTGGAAATAATTTATGCCATTCAGCATTAGGGTATTTTTGATGAAATAATTCTACAAAGTGTTTACAATGATGAAATAGTTCATTATACGAAACACTATCTTTTAATTTGTAGTAATTAATTATATTCTCAATGGTTTGTAATCTAGAAATATCATTATAATGAGGCAAATCATATAAAAAGTATGATTTTATCATTTCAGAAAAAACAAAATTTGAAATTTCATCAGGAACAACAAAAGGTGTACTTATTTGTATTTTATTATTAATATTTACTTTATTATTTAGATTCCAATCATCTTCTAGATTAAGATAAAATGGCTTAATCTCTTGGTTTTTTCCTTTTCTGTTTTCAAAAGTTGTAATTGTTTCTTCTTTAGAGTTAATTTTTTCAAAAATTTTAGGAAGTATTATTTTATCAGTTATCATAGGAATCGGTTTTTCTTCCCACATCCAAGAAGATTCATATTCTTCATTCAAAACATTAACATTTTCTTGTTCAAGACCATTATAGGTTCTATTGAGCCATTTGGTAGCTGTTCCGTTTCTGCTTGTAAAGACCAAATAATCCCTTGCTCTAGTTATTCCTACATATAAGACTCTTGAATCTTCTTCTTTTGCATCAGTAATTGCTTGTTGTTTAATTGGACTTTGCTGTAACCTATCAAATAAAGGAATATCTTTAGTGCTTTTTCCATAAGCGTGCCTCCAAAAGCGAATGTATCTATTTTGAGATAAGTTTTCAAGGTTAAATTCATTTGAAGTCAGAGCAATTTGAGCTCCCCAAACCCTATCTTTCAATCCTTTTTCAAGGCTATGGAGAATCACTACAGGCCATTCTAAACCTTTACTTTTATGATAGGTAATTACATTAACGGCATCGCTTCTTTGGGAAAATGCCATTTTATCATTGGTATTAGCTGCCAAATCACTCAACCATAATAAATATCCGCCCAAAGAGGCTCCCGTATGTAATCTATTACAAGCATCTTCATATTGATTCGCATATTGTCTTAATTGGTCAATATTATCTTTTCTTTGTTCAGACCGTCCCCATTTAATAATTATATCCCAAATATTGAGTTCTTCAAGTAATAAGTCTAAAATTTCAACACTAGACAATTCTTGGACTTGTGGTCTTAATTCATTTAATATTTTAATATAATCATTATCTTTTTCCCATTTATCATCATAATCTTCATCATCATGAGCCATTTGCCATTCGATTCTACTTTCAACTACTTCTTTAAGTGAATGAGCCCCCGTTAGATACTTGATTTCGGCTACAGCAAGCGAATCAAATGTATTTAAAATGTACTTTAAACAAGAAAGAACCAATTTTATCTCAGGCATATTCAATAAGCCATTTCTTGCCGTTGCTGCTTGAATACCAAAATGATGTAAGGCTTCTGCCATTTCTAGGCATAAATTATTAGAATGACAAAGTACAGCTATATCACCTGCTTCTACGTTTCTATATTTATCTGCTTTTTTATCAAAAATATAATAATTTTTATCTAAGAATTGTTGAATGTTTTTAGCAATACATTGATTCATCCATCCCTGTGAGGTTCTTCCTCCTCCTTCGAGTTCAAATGACCAATGATGGATAGCTGTCTCCATCGCTAAGGGTTCATCTTTAGATATTCTTTTGGGATTTAAGGCAACTTGCTCCTTGGGAATATCTTCAAAAGATTGCGTAAAAATGGCATTTGTTGTATTTACAATATCTTCTCTACTTCTCCATGAAAAGACTTGAATATCTTCGGGTTTAATTCCTCCATTTTTAATGATAATTTCTTTCATTAGAGTGGGGTCTGCACCTCTAAAGCCATAAATTGATTGTTTGGGGTCTCCAACCCATATAGAATAATTGGCTATTTGGCTTAACTGCCAGAAAATTTCTAATTGGATAGGACTCGTATCTTGAAATTCGTCAACCATTAATAAATTGAGTTCATCTTTCAAGACATTTTTAACTGTATCATTTTTTAATAATTTTTTGACTAAAGTTTCCATATCCAGATAATCAATCAATCCTCTTTTAGTTTTAAATTGACTGTACTCGTCCATTGCTTTCATTGCAATGTCAAAAATTAAATCAATGTATTCTTTATGATCTATTAAAAATTGAGGATGTATTTCGTGTTGTGCAGCAAATTCTTTGAGTTCGTTGACTACATCTTTGCTTTTAGCCCCAACATTATCTTTATACACTTTCACCCAATCCCTCCAAGATAAAGAAATTTTGTTATTATTTTTATTAATAATATCATTTAAAAGATACTTATATTTTTCTGTTACTTTAGTAGAATCTGCTTCATTTTGCTTTAAATTGTCTAAAGTATCTTCCACTAATTGTATAAAATTATTATTAAAATCATCACTAGAAATAGTACTAGGTTCAGGAAATAAAGCCGCCAAGGAGGCATATGAGGATTCTTTACTAAAAGACATTTTAACTTCATCAAAACCATTGGCAGATGCTATATCCATTATTTGTTTTACATCTTTTCTCCAATCAAAATTTTGGTCAGATTTTAGGGAGAGCTTTTCTACTGATGTTTCGACTCGTTCTACTAAATCAGCATGTAAGATTGAAGCTAAAGACTGGTTAAAAAACATAGATTGATCTTCTTCAGCAATAATATCTACATCTGGAGAGACGCCCACTTCAAAAGCAAATCTTTTGAGTAGTTTTACACCTAAGCTATGAACTGTTCCGATTAAAGCTCCTGAGAGTCTATCTGCAATATCAGTCATCCCTTTTTCAAGGAGGCTCACTCTAACTCTTTCTTCGAGTTCTACAGCTGCTTTTTTGGTAAAGGTTGTAGCTATAATTCCTTCAGGTTTTACTTTCTCATCTGCTAGTAGGTTGACCATCTCAGTCATTAATCTGTAGGTTTTACCGCTTCCTGCACCAGCTGAAATTATTTTTAGGTTCAAATTGAGTTATTTAAAGATAAGTAGTAAGAGCATATTTAAATATTCAATTATTTTTGTCCTACTACTTAAATAATCAGATAATAGAACAAATTTAAGAAGAAGCTTATACACAACAAAAGAACTTTTATATTTGTTAGTAAAAAAAATGTTTAGAAGGAATAATGCTTGAAAAGAAATTAAACATTTACGAAAGTAAAAACAAGTTATTCGTAGAAGTAGTAGCACAAGACAGGACGCTCTCTATGAGTTTAATTATATGGACTGTAATTGTAATTTTAGTTAGTGCTATGATTTTTACACTATATCAAATTTTAACTAGATGGGCAATGATGAAATGGACTTGGTGGTTGGCTTTGATATTCTTGGCTTTATTTCTGTGGTATTTATTTAGGCTTATTTTGTGGAATCAAGGAGGAAAAGAAGTATTATTAATAGAAAATAATCAACTCACACACTATTCTGATTATAAATGGTTCAAATTAGGTAAGAAAAAGCATTCATTTAATTCCATCTCTTTTTTAACTCATATTATTGATGATGATAAACCTAAAGTAGATAAGGATAATATTTTAGACCAAATAGAATTCGATGACGATATTGCCCTTTTGGGAATTCAAATTGATAATCATAAAGTTGTAGAAACTAATATTGAAATGCCTATGCAAGAACTTCGAAAAATAGTAGATGCTTATTATAAAAATTTTAAATAAGAATAGACATTAGATTTTAGACAACAGACTATTAAAAAAAAATAAAGAATTTTCTTTATTTTTTTCTATTTTTATTATTAATTATTAAAAAGGATTTTGTAAATCTAGATTATTATAATAAGTAGTATCCGTCAATGTAAATAAGAAATTTAAAATATCCTCTTTTTGAGTATCTGTCAAATTTAATTGATATATGAGTGGGTCTTTATTTTCTGAGTATTTTCCACCAGAATCATAATGGTTTATAACTTCTTCAAGCGTTTGGAATCGACCATCGTGCATATAAGGAGGTGTTAAAGCAATATTCCTTAAAGAAGGAGCTTTGAACTTTCCATTATCAAAAATATAATTGGTAACTGCTCCCCTTCCCAAATCTTCAAAATCTTCTAAATTATTAACTTCATCCAAACCATTATTAAAGTATTCTTGTGTAGTAAATAATGGTAAGTTATGGCAATGTCCGCATTCTGCATCTGGCAAGTCAACAGAAACATCAAAAAACATTTCATAGCCTCTAAGTTCAGAATCTGTAAAAAACAATTCGCCTCTTAATGCTTTATCAAATTTAGAATTACCACCAGAAATAATGATTCGCTCAAATTGAGCCAATGCTTTAGTAATTAAATCTCTATCTATTTCATTAATATTTTTAATACCAAATGACTTTCTAAACCTTTGAGGATAATCATCGTGATTTTTTATTTTTTCAATCACATTTTCCCAAGTATCGTGTAATTCTAAAGGATTAATAATAGGTTGAACTGCTTGTTCTTCTAAAGTCATAGTACTCCCATCCCAAAACAATCCATCATAGAAAAAACCTACATTTAATAAAGACATAGAACTTCTCGGTCCTTGAATACCATCTATACCAATGCTTTTATCTATAAGTTCCGTGAATCCTTCTTTTAATTTATGACAACTAGAACAAGACATTGTCCCATCGGCTGAAAGAATGGGGTCATAAAACAAACGCCTACCCAATTGAACTCCTTCTTGAGTTAATGGATTATCTGCTGGAACTTCTAATTGAGGAAATCCCTCTGGTATAGTAACTATATAAGGTTCAGGAGTGTAATCAATATCCGTCAAATCACCATCCTCTCTACAAGAACTGATAAAGAGTAATAAAATGAGTGAGATTAAATTATATTTTATAA
>JAHDBK010000173.1 GCA_020630455.1 Saprospiraceae bacterium | reverse complement strand
ATATAATCTGCTAGGGAAAAGTTAGCTTGCCCAGGTGCTTTTTTGCGTTGTTGTCTAAGGAAATGAAGCGTTTTTATTACTTCATTTCTATTTTCATTATTATAAATTTCAACAGAATCGCCTTGAATACTATTCGCAGGGAAAAGACCAATTACGGCACTAGCTCTCAACCATTTTTCATCAATAATTTGTTGAAGCATTTTTTGAGCATCATTATAAAGACTCCTTGCTTGTTCTCCTACTTTTTCATCATTCAAAATATTAGGGAATTTGCCCCAGAGTTGCCAAGAAGTAAAGAAAGGCGTCCAATCAATATATTGAGCAATTTCATTTAAATCATAATCATTAAAAGTATGAATCCCTTGTTTTTGAGGAATAGGCGGACTATAATTTGTCCAATCTATTTGAATTTTATTATTTCTAGCTTTAGTTAAATCAATGTATTTTTTAACTTGTTTTTTATTGCCAAAACGCTCTCTTAATACATCGTAATCTTGATTGGTTTTTGCTACAAATTCATTTTTATTATCATTTAATAAATCAGAAACTACCGTAACACTCCTAGAAGCATCATGAACATGAATAACGGGTCCTTCATACTGAGGAGCGATTTTAACTGCGGTGTGTGTACGAGAAGTGGTAGCTCCACCAATCAACAAAGGAATATCAAAATCTTGGCGTTGCATTTCTTTAGCAACGTGTACCATTTCATCTAGGCTCGGAGTAATCAAACCACTCAAACCAATGATATCAGCATTAATTTCTTTAGCTTTATTTAGAATGATATTGGAATGTACCATTACTCCTAAATCTATAATTTCATAATTATTACAAGCTAAAACAACACCTACAATATTTTTACCAATGTCGTGAACATCTCCTTTTACAGTTGCTAATAAGACTTTGCCTTTGCTACTGCTATCTCCTTCTTTTTTTTCTGATTCGATATAAGGATTGAGATATGCTACCGCCATTTTCATCACTCTAGCAGATTTTACTACTTGAGGAAGGAACATTTTACCTGCTCCAAATAAATCACCGACGATATTCATTCCATCCATTAAAGGACCTTCAATGACCTCTAAGGGGCGATCAAATTGTTGTCTTGCTTCTTCCGTATCTTCCTCGATAAATTCGGTAATTCCTTTGACTAGGGAATGAGCCAATCTTTCTTTTACAGGTTGGTTTCGCCAAGATAAGTCTTGAGTTCTCTTTTTTCCTCCTTGTCCTTTAACCGTTTCAGCATAATCTGTTAAATTATCTGTTGCTTGAGGATTTTTATTAAAAAGCACATCTTCAACGAGTGTTTTTAATTCTTCAGGAATATCCTCATAAACCTCTAGCATACCCGCATTGACAATTCCCATATCCATACCTGCTTTGATAGCATGATAAAGGAAAGCCGAATGCATCGCTTCCCTTATAATATTATTTCCTCTATAAGAAAATGAGATGTTACTGACTCCTCCACTTACCTTAACTAATGGCATTTTTTGCTTGATAAGGCGAGTTGCCTCAATAAAATTAATTGCGTATTCATTATGCTCTTCTATCCCTGTTGCTACTGCAAAAATATTAGGGTCAAAAATGATATCTTGAGGTGGAAAACCAATTTCTTCCACTAGTATTTTATATGCTCTTTCACAAATTTCTACTTTGCGTTCAATAGTTTCTGCTTGACCTTCTTCGTCGAATGCCATTACGACAGTTGCCGCACCGTAATTCCTTAAAATTTTTGCTTGTTCTTTAAAAATCTCTTCCCCTTCTTTTAATGAAATGGAATTAACGATAGCTTTTCCTTGAATGCATTTTAATCCTGCTTCAATAACTGAAAACTTAGAAGAATCAATCATTATAGGCAATTTGGCAATATCAGGTTCTGAAGCAATAAGGTTGAGGAATTTGACGATTGCTGCTTCAGAATCAAGCATGGCTTCATCCATATTAACGTCAATGATTTGAGCTCCCCCTTCTACTTGTTGTCTTGCTACTGAAAGGGCTTCAGCGTATTTATCTTCTTTGATTAAACGGGCAAATTTTCTTGAACCTGTAACATTTGTTCTTTCGCCTATATTTACAAAATTCATATCTTCTCTAATGGTCAAAGCTTCCAGACCAGAATATTGAGAATTTTGAGTTCTTTGAGGAATTTGACGTGGTTTTTTTCCTTTGACTTTTTCTGCCATTACTCTAATATGGTCAGGAGAAGTACCACAACAACCACCAATAATATTAACAAAACCAGAATCAATAAAATCTTCTATTAATGCTCCCATTTCGTTTTCATCTTGGTCATATTCACCAAAACGGTTAGGGAGTCCCGCATTGGGATAAGCAGATATGAGGCAATCAGACATTTTGGATAACTCTTCTATATGTGGTCTCATTTCGGCAGCGCCTAAGGCACAATTTAGACCTATAGAAAATAAATTAGCATGATTAACAGAAAGCCAAAAAGCTTCTGGAGTTTGACCTGACAAAGTACGACCACTTGCATCAGTTATCGTACCAGAAACCATTACTGGTATTTTTATATTTTTATTATCAAAATATTTTTGAATAGCAAATAGAGCAGCTTTAGCATTGAGAGTGTCAAAGATTGTTTCTACTAGTAATAAATCCGCCCCTCCTTCTACAAGGCCTGCTACTTGAGTATAATAGGCATCTGCCATTTCATCAAAAGTAACTGCTCTAAAGCCAGGGTCATTTACATCAGGAGAAATAGAAAGAGTACGATTAGTTGGACCAATAGCCCCTGCTACAAATCTAGGTTTTTCTTCTGTTTCGAAAGCGGCACAAGCTTTTTTTGCTACTTGGGCAGAAGCATAATTAATTTCATATACCAAATCTTCCATTTGATAATCTGCTTGAGCGATTGTTGTTCCACTAAAGGTATTTGTTTCTATGATATCAGCACCTGCTTCAAGATATGCTTTGTGAACGGCTTCTACAATGTCGGGTTGAGTAACAGATAAAAGGTCATTATTACCTTTTAAATCACAAGGGTGGTTTTTGAATCTTTCTGTTCTAAAATCCTCTTCTGTTAATTTATATTGTTGGAGCATTGTGCCCATCGCACCATCAATTACTAAGATGCGATTTTTAGCAATTTCTTGTAAGTTTCTATTCATTAACCCTGATTTTTTTCCAAAGATATAAATTGAACAAATAAATCAAACTCAGAGTTCCTATTTTATTATTTTATTAATAGAATTTATCAAAACAGTATTGCTTATTATCTAGTAAAAATAAAGGGTTTATTCATTGTAATTAATGAATAAACCCTTGTAAATATAAAGAGATTTCTTTATTTTATGAATTTTTGAACTTCTATTTTACCATTACAATTGGTTTTAATGAAATAGCAACCATTAGAAAGGTTAAGATTATTAATTTCTATATAATTTAAACCAGCTACTAATGTTTCATTTTTCTGATATAATCTCTTACCATTTATATCAATAATTTCCCAATTTAAATTATCAGAATATTCACTATCATAAAGAAGAGTAAAATTATTTCCGTTTATAGGAACAGGAAATATATCGACTAGTCCTGTTTGCGTATAGTTAATTTTAACTGGACCAAATTGGGATTGAGTTCCATCAAAATCTACTTGGATTAATCTATAATAATTTACACCTCTATTGATTTTATTATCAATAAATTGATATTCTAAAATTGAATTAGATTGTCCTGCTGCATTGAGTTTTCCAATTTGAATGAATTCATTATTTATTAATTTTTCAATAATAAAATAATCACTATTCAATTCAGAAGCGGTTAGCCAAGTCAATAAGCCTGTTTTATTTTCTAATAATTGACCATAAAAATCTAATAATTCAACAGGTAGGGCACTTCCTCCCCCTCCTGCTCCTGCTCCACCACCAGAAAAAGAAGCTACTTCAAATTCTGCTTCATGAGTAGTACTATTCAATGCTGTATAAACCCAACCAGTAGTACTTGGTGAAGCGTTATTAGTTAGTAAAACTACTTCAGTTCCAGAAATATTAGCAATATCCCAAGGGTCATCAGCACTTGTTACTTTGTATAATGAAAGAGCCGTATGACCAGGCACACTAGCTCCATTTACAGGAGGATTGGTAATATCCGTATCTAAAGCATCAAATTCACTTTGGGTATAATAATATTTAACCCCAACATTAGAACTCAATGAACCACCGTAATTAACATCATAAGTTCTTCCTATAAAACAACCATAACCTAAACCAGTATTAACAAAACCCGTTCCATCAGCATAGCAACTAGATTCATTGGCATCTAATCTAAGGCTTACATCTGCAGGAGTAATCGTTAAACCAGATGTTCCTTTTTTAAGAGATAAAAGCAAGGCATCATCACTTGTATTATTTGTATTATCTGTTCCATTATACCAATAGTGCGTCCAACCTTTAGCGTCTGTACATTCATAATCTGCGGTATATGATGTGGTAGCTCCTGTATTCGATAAAATAGCAGGTATAATATTGAGATAATAATCTTCTGTTTCTCCCCAAGAAGAACCAGTGCATGGGTCTGTCGGATGAGCTCCACTATTCATCATAACTCTCATTCGAGTAAGGCCGTATTCTGCACAGTGAGGAATAGTAACTGTTCCTGGATAAGTAGAACCACTAGAAGATGTACCTAAGATAGTTTCATTTGCATCATCAAAATCTCCATCTTGATTGAAGTCAATCCAGACTTCTACATATCTCGTGTAATTTAAGTATCTATAGACTGTAAAAGAGTAAGTTTGTCCTGAAACGACTGTTGCTTGATGTGATGCACTAAAGTCTGTATACGAACCTGCACACCCATTAGTTAAATTAGATATGTCATCGGCACCTTCTCCATCAAAAGAAACGCCATCTATTGTACTATTTGTACAAGGATTACTATATGTAGGAGTACAATAAACCAAAGAAGTAGTAATTTCTACAACATTAGAATAAGAATCACAATCTCCATTTATTGCTTTAACTCTGTACCAATAGGTTGTATTACCCGCAATATAAGTATCTGAAAAAGTAGTGATATTATCACCCACGCCACCATAAGGAACTGCTTTAAAACCTGTTGAAGAAGAAGTTTCTGAACGTTCGATTAAATAACCCAATTCGTTTGAAGCGTTATCCGTCCAATCTAGTTGGACTGCGGTAGCTGTTGGTTGAGAAGCAGTAAGTCCACTTGGAGCATTTACTGTTGCAGGAGTACACCCAGATAAATCATAAGCAGAGTGCCCCAATCTTAAAGTCAATGCAGATGAAATATGAGTATATTGTTCTGGTGTAAAAACACCTCCACAAGCATCTGGATAATAAGACATGATATTATTAATAGCTGTAGTCGGTGCATAAGTGGCTCCTAAATCATCAACTGCTGTACCTGTATAAGAACAAGTACCCGAATCAAAATCTCCTGAAGCATATTTAGGGTCTGCATCTGTATCACAAAAAGAATCACCGTTAGTATCACAATTCGCATTGGGCCCTGTGCGGACTACTCTTTCAGCGTCTGGGTCCGTATTTCCATCTTCTGTACCATCATGGGTATGTTGAAGATTAAAATTATGTCCCATTTCGTGAGAAAATGTACCATTTAAGGCATTATCTAATGCACTAGCTTTAATAAACATTCTAGTTGACTGAACTGAATTCCAAGGATAGTAAGCATAACCATTAAGGGAGTTTCCAGAACTATTTACCATTGAATTCACAATATAAATATTCATAGCGGTAGTACTTTCTGTAAATAATGACACTAATCCCGTTTCAGTATCTGCATCACCTGGGTCTTGTCTATCATAATCATAATAATCTGTATTATTAGCATAATCTACACTACATATAAAAAACTCCATTCCTGCATCATAAAAATTATAATTCAGATTAGCAATGCCTCTTGCAACTGTATTTAAATCTGCTCCTCCTGTACCATCGTCTAAATTAACAATATGGATAGCAACTGGAACACATGTAAGTCCTGCATTTCTTTGTGAGGTAGGTTGTACTTTTTTTACAACATCTAATGAGAATTGTTTTTGCTCCATAGTCATTGGTGGTGTACCACATTGATGACTTGAAGGAAGTTCATCTCTTAATTCTTGGCTTGAAAGGGAAATATATGCAAATAACAAAATTAAAATGAATGGCAACTTTTTCATCTGACACGATTTTATAAAATAATAACAAAATTTTGTTATTATTTCTTTAGTTGTTTTAATTAAAAATAAAGTTTCTTTAAGCCATATTTATAAATAGTCTTTTATAATTAAGGCTTATTTTTTTGTGATAAATGTTTGAAACCTAAAAATAGGGTTATCTAATATATGTTTTAAGTATCCAAAGATACTTAAAACATAAGAAAAATAAAAATATTATTTTTTTAAATACATATATTAAGAGTATGTTTAAATTTTAGTCTTTATGAGAATCAACATATTAAGAACTTGTCTTTATAAATATTTTATCGTTTATCCCGATAAACTCAAAAATATTTATTTCGCCAAAACCTCAATCTATTGATTCTCATTGTGATAAATTTTTAAACATGCTCTAATAGAAAACTATATAGACTTGAGGCAAATTAAAGCATCTAAAGTTAAGCATAAAAAGCCATTGCAGCACCAATAACGCCAGCAGCATTATCTTGTTCTGCGGGGACGATATCAGCATTGCATTGTAGATAGTCACTATATTCATAATAACGCTTACTAATGCCACCACCTAAAATAAATAGGCTTGGAGTAAATAACCTTTCTAAATGTGCAAGAAGTTTATTCATTCTATTAGCCCATTCTTTGTAGCTTAGATTTTTTTGTTTTTTAGTGGTGTTTGATGCATATTTTTCTGCGGTATCTTTTTTGAATTTAATATGTCCTAATTCTGTATTCGGAACTAAATTGCCGTTGACAAATAATGCGGATCCAATACCTGTACCAATAGTCAATAAAAGGACTACTCCATTTATATTTTTACCTGCTCCAAATTTAATTTCTGCTAATCCAGCAGCATCTGCATCATTTACTACTTTCACATTACAATTCAAGAATTTGCTTAAAAATTCATTGACATTCAAATCAATCCATTGATTATCTATATTTGCGGCACTGAGGGCTACACCATTAGAAACTATTGACGGTAATCCGCAACCGATATCGCCATTCCAATCTAAATGTTCCTTAGCTTCTTGGATTACTGAAGCAACTGCTTGAGGTGTTGCGGGTTTTGGGGTTGCTTTTTTAAACCTTTCGGTTAACATTTCTCCTGTTACTGAGTTGACTAATGCATATTTAATTCCTGTGCCTCCAATATCGACACCCATGATGATTCTTTCTTCTGTTTTCATTGTTAATTTAATAAATTAAAAAATACTATTAGTCATATTCGTAAAGATATAAAAAATATTCAACAACTTTATTCAGTCTTATATTATGTCTTTTTTTATATTAAAATAGAATCTTATAATAAGAGCATGTTTAAATTTTAATCTTTATGAGAATCAACATATTAAGAACTTGT
>JAHDBK010000172.1 GCA_020630455.1 Saprospiraceae bacterium | reverse complement strand
GATGCGTATTATTCTCTAATAATAGTAAGTGGCCCACTGAATGTCTGAAAATCTTCTCCCAAATTGAGGATAAAATAATATACTCCTGCTGGTAATTCCTTTCCATTATAGGTTCCATTGAAATCATTTTGGTAAGGTCGGGCTTTAAATACTTCATCTCCCCAACGATTGACTATCACAACAGCGTTTTCTTGATATCTATCTAACCAAGGAATAATCCACATATCATTATAGCCATCTTCATTAGGAGTGATAGTATTTGGAAGTACAAGTTCTTCGTTTCCTCTAGGTAATACAATCACAGTAATTGTAAAGGTATCTGTACATCCATTCTCTGAAGTAACAACTATAGTATAAGTTGTATTTTCAGATGGAGAAACTATATTTTCATTACAAGTATTACAATCGACATCATTTAGCCATTGATAGGTGTAGGTAGAATCAAATGGAATACCAATTAGAGTAGATGTAGTCTCATAAATAAATACTGTATCATTATAAGGATTAGTATTTACTCCATCATAAAGTTCAATCTCAATACTTTCGGTAGTTGCACAGCCAAAACTATTGAAAACGGTAAGAGAATATTCTCCCTCATTAATATTATAGGCATCCTCTATTACAGGGTTATAAATAGTATCATTAAAGCTATTAGGACCTTCCCAAAAATAATCCCAAGAATTATTAAAAGGAGCATTTAAATATACATCATTTCCTTCGCATAAAGGTGCATTACTACTTAATTCAAAGTCAGGATAACTACCAATTGCAACTATGGTATTTAGTTCTACTGTACATGAATTTTGGTCAGTAATAGTCACTGTATAAGTCCCAGTATCTTCTATTTGAGCATTGGTAATTATAGGATTATTAATAGTTTCATTAAATCCATTAGGACCAGACCATTGATAGGTATAATTTGGATTATCAGTAACATTGAGTTGAACATTGTCTCCAATACATGCTGGACTATCATTTGAAATAATCCCATCTGGAAGATTATAAATAACAACTTCAGTAGTAGCAGTACTTTGACAAGAGTTATTATCAACAACAGTCACTGTGTATATCCCAGAATATAAAGAGTTTGCGTTATTAATACTTGGATTTTGTTCATTTGAGTTAAATCCATTAGGGCCTTGCCATTGGTAATTACTACCTCCTTGAGCAAATAAATTGATGGTTTCAAATTCACAAATAGGACTATTATTTTGAGCACTAGCAGTAGGTAAATCATTAACTATAATACTTGTAGAAGCAGTATTGGTACAACCATTACTATCTGAGATAGTAACAGTATATATACCTGAGTTTATTAATTGAATATTTTCAATTTCGGGGTTTTGAAGGCTAGAATTAAAGCCATTCGGACCTTCCCAAATATGTGTCAAACCACCTAAAACATTAAATTCTAAAGTTTCATTTATACATATAGGACTATTACTTGTTATAGAAACAGATGGACTCAATAAAACTGTAATATTTTCAGTAGCCGTATTGACACAGGTATTGATATCTGTAACAGTGACTGTGTATACTCCTTCATGTATTAATTGGGCATTAGAAATAACTGGATTAGCAATATTTTCATTAAAACCATTAGGTCCTTCCCATTCATATTGAATCCCTCCACTGGCATTGAATTGAATATCTAATGATTGGCATATAGGAGAATTGGAATCAATGTTCGCATCAGGTAAAGGGTTAATAATTGCTTCAGTACTTGCAGTATTGGTACAGCCGTTTATATCGGTTACAGTAACGGTATAAATCCCACTTGATAGTGGATTAGCATTAATAATAATTGGATTTTGAACAGTATCTATATAGCCTAGTGGTCCTTCCCAAAAATAAGTAATGCCTCCTGTAGCATTTAAGTTTAGAGTTTCTCCAAAACAAATAGGTCCATTATTGGAAGCACTAGGATTAGGAAGATTATAAATTATAATATTAGTTGAAATACTATTAGTACAGCCAAGTTCATCAGTTATAGTAACAGTATAAATTCCTTCATTAATAATATCAGTATTTTCAATAAAAGGATTTTGTTCTATACTTGTAAAATTATTAGGTCCTGACCATTCATAAGAAATACCTCCTGTTGAGAATAAAAATAATGTTTCATTATCACAAATTGGAGCATTAGAGTTAATAGTTGGAATAGGGGCAGGGTAGACCAATACCTCAGTTGTAGCAGTGTTAGTACAACCATTAATATCTGTCGCTGTAACAGTATAAATTCCAGAATATAAAGGATTTGCGTTATTAATGCTTGGATTTTGTTCATTTGAATTGAATCCATTGGGTCCTGACCATTCATAAGAAACACCTCCATTAGCATTCAAATTAATACTTAAAAATTCACAAATAGGACTATTGCTCGATGCCGTAGGGTTAGGTAATGGATAAATAGTCATTACTACTTCTGTACTATTATATTGGCATTCATTAGCAGTTGCTATATAGGAAATGACATCACCATTTTGAAGATTATTATTAATATAAGTATTAGAAGGACTAGCTTGAACACTTACGCCATTCAAATAAAAGTCATAAAAGATATAACCACTTTCTGCTGTAAATGTAACAGTTTCTCCATCACAGACAGTAGTATCACTAGCCGTTAATAATAGTGTATCACTATTATCACCTAATGCAAAAGCTGGATAAGTGAAATCATTAATATAATCAACACTTTCATAATAATCTAATCCACTTATTGCATCTACTCCAGATGTTTCATCACCAGTATCTTCCCACTGAGGAAGGTTTTGAAAATGAGTGATAGTATTCCAATCTCCATCAACTCCTATATCGTAATGATATTTAATTTTAATAGCATCATTTCCTGATTCTCTATAAATTCTATGATAATAAACAGGGTTAATTTCACATAAAAATGGTTCTCTCAATTCTCTGTCAAAGCCTTCTGTACTTGCATCCGCCATAGCCATTCTAACTTTAAATTCATTAATATTAGAAGAATTAATAGTTAGAGTTAATGGTCTATAATAGTTTGGCCAGCCGACAGGGTAGTGGTAAGCATCTGCTAGGGCTGTATGTCTTAGTAAACCACCAGTTGTAACAGCACTGACATAACCCAAGCCAATATTTTCAACAGCATCTAAATCTGTGTTAAAAACGGAAATGGTATTGCTACCTACATGGAATCTCCTATCAAATAACCTTAAATAACCATCAACATAGACGTCTATATAGGCAAATTTAACACCTGTTTGTTCTGCTCTTAAATCATAAAATCGAGTGATGTCAGTTCCTTTTATATATTGATTGTCTCCATATAAATGAACGATACCTTTTCCTATTGAATTGAATGCTTCATTTCCCGCAATATTAGTCCAATCATTGAATAAATAAATAGTATCCGTATTATGAAAATAACCATTATTTTGGTTAACTACTTCTTCATGGGTAGATAAAAAAGCACCGCTTTTAACGGATATCAATGCTCCGTTATTAGATAATTGAGCATTTGCTGTTGAAAAGCAAAAAAATAGAAATAATATGTATATTATTTTATTAATAATTAATTATTTAGTCTCAATTTTTTCATAATCACTTGGAATTTCGAAGACTTTATCATTTATACTTTTTTGATTAATCTCTTCAATCCATTGCCCATTAATAAGTTCGCCATTAACGTCTTTTATCTCAAAAGAAAGTGGAATACCTTGAATACCATTAACTCTTAATAAAGACATCAATTCTCCATTTTGCATAAATGATGGAAAGTCGGAATGAGTTAAACCAGTATTATCACTTATCCAACAAGTAATAATTTTATCACTTGAAATCATTTGGTATAATGTACACTCAACTCCTGCAATTTCTTTCTTTTCTTCTTTGTTTTTTAAAGGGCTATTAAGAGGAAGGTTGAGATTTTTTTTATTTAATGAATTAATATCAATTTGATATGCTTTTTTGTCCTCATTTTGAGATAACATCCAAACTTCTTTATCATTTAATAATAATGTAAAATCCATTTTGTATTCTTCATATTCACTTGAAAATTCCATTGCATGTTGCCCGTTTTTAACGGTCCAATTTATAGTAGAATTTTCATTTAAATTAGCATTAAATGTTTTCATTTGAATCTCTCCTTCAAATTGAGCGATTAAACAGATAGGAAGTATTAAAAAGATTATAATATATATTACTTTATTCATCATAAATTAATTAATAATAAAAAGAATTCTTTATTTCTGATAACTATATCAATTCCCAACTTGACCTCTTAAATTAGAATTATTATATAAATTATCAGGAATATTGCACGAATTACCATTGCGTTTGACAGCAAAGCCTCCTTGACCAGCAGCAGGGGGAGGAACAGGAATTGGAATATTGATACCTTGTACTACTGGAATACTGATTGTTCCTACAAAAGGAATATTAATATTAACAATAACATCTAAAGTTAATCCAAAAACTCCTTGTGTACCTGGATAGCCATAATCACCACCATCTCCTCCAATTACATAAGGATTAAGAGTAATTGTTGCTGGTCCAACATTAAAATTAATAGGAGTGTTGAGTTGTCCTCCTTGACCTGGTACTCCAAATTGCCCATAAGTAGCATCTCCACCTGGTGTATAATAAACAATTCCTATTACTACAGGTAAATCACCTCCTAGTCCACCGCCAGCTCCACCGCCACCACCTCCACCAATCAAGAAGGCTAAAGTGAATGGCAAAGGACCACCAACATTGTAACTAATAGAAAATGCCATGGCAGAACCACCGCCACCGCCACCATATATATTAAAATTATTTAGAATTGTAGCATCGGTTGTAAGATTAATAGCCGTACCTCCATCTTGACCAGAACCATCCCAACCCTGAGCTGGGTCGTAGGCGATTCCTCCATCACCACCTTTACCAATAATATTTCCTTCGTTTACAATTGCCAAAACAGAATTGGGGTGTAAATTCCCTACATCATAAGCAGGTATAGTTACATCGGTGCTACTGACTGTAACACCACTAGATACATAAGAAACTACACAAACAGGAATGCTTGAATTTAATGTAGGATTTTCAGCGTATAATTGAGTAGATAAATCATATTCTTGAGTAGTATTTAGTACTGTTACTTCATAACAAGGCGTTAGGGTTAAAGAATAAATGATATTTTGAACTTCGCCGCCACATAATGCTTGAATTACTATTGGAAAAGTACCATCAGCTGCAAATGGAGTGGCATAAAAAGTAATAGTTACGGTACCAGTAGAAAATTGAGGATTAGGGTCTATATTATAAGTAACTCCATTTGGTAGCATACTTACAATTGCAAAAGCGATATATTGAGGGGCTCCATTGGTTTGGGTGACATCAATTGTCAATTGTATTGAATCGGTCAAAACCCTATCAATCGTTCCTGCCGTAGCACTAGGAACAACATCAAAAAAACATTCATCACAATCCTTTTGGTAGGTATGTAACCAACAATCACCATTAAAATATTGCATGGTACTGTCTTGGGTATTATAAATCATTAAACCTGCTTTAGGTTGAAATATATTATCTCTTTGAGCAGTTGTCAAGCGAGGAGGTAGAAAGCCTCTATCAGTTGATTCTAAATGTAAGACAGCAGAAGTATCTGGGTATAAAATGTTAATACCAACTTGTGCATTTATATTGTCTATTATTATAAAAATAATAAAAAATACAATTAGTAAAGAATATGTTTTATTCATCTCAATTAACTTATAGTCCAAAGCCTAAAGTTAATATTTTTTTATCTCAATCTATCCATTGAACGCACTAATTTTTCATCTTTATTGATATAAATATGTGCCAAAATTCCAAAAATGATGACTAAGGCAGGAGAGATAAAGCCAATTCCAGCACTAAAACTCTGCTCAATGTTGAGGGAAGAATATACTTGGTAAAAAAGTCCTCCAGCCGTAATGGCAAGTCCTATACCTAAGACTATTACCAATTTTGTAATATTCAATTGGAGTTTTCTATTATTATATAAAAATATAGAAACAAGAGCAACTATACCTGTTAGTATGATTAAGGTCAAAAGAATAGTATTATCATTAATATCATAATCTCCATCTGCTAATGGTGATGCGGAATTAGAAATAACTTCTTTATTAATAGTAAAATAATTAAAAGCATCAATGAATGAGGTAAATGCTCCACCTGATGCGATAAATAAAAATATGGATTGAATTCTTTGTATCATTTTATTAATATTAATATTGAATGTAAAAATGATATTTTATTTTTTAATGTGCAAATTATAAGTATATTTAATATTAAATTATTAAATTTTTTTTTACAAAAATAAAATAATCTCTTTATCTTTACTTGAAATTATTGATTATGAATTATTCAAAATATAAGGATATTTTTAAAGGAGAACAAATGCCTTTCGCTTTTGTTGACAAGACACTTTTAGATGAGAATATTAATAATATTTTGAAAAGATCAGGTGATAAAAAGATTAGAATTGCAAGTAAATCAGTGCGGTGTCGATGGGTCTTAGATTATATTTTACAATCTAATAACCAATTTCAAGGAATCATGTGCTACTCTGTAAATGAAGCGGCATGGCTGGCTGATCAAGGATTTGATGACTTATTAGTTGCTTATCCTTGTTTTCACGAAAAAGATATAAAAAGCATTATTCCTGCTTTAAAAGAAGGTAAAAGGATTTATTTAATGACGGATTTGCCTGAGCATCTTCATCAATTACAAAAAATAGCTTCATCAGAAAATGTTGATATCCCCGTTTGTATGGACATGGATATGAGTTCTACAATTGGTCCTATTTATTTTGGCGTGTATCGTTCTTCAATTAATAATTTAGATGCAGCAAAAAGATATTTAGATGCACTAAAAAAATGCCCGAATGTTCAACTCAAATCTTTGATGGGTTACGAAGCACAAATTGCTGGAGTAGGGGATAATGTCAAAGGAAAATCATTAATGAATGCTATTATTTCATTTTTAAAGAAAAAATCAATAAAAGAAGTAGCAAAACGCAGAAAAGAAATATATGATTTATGTATTAATGAATCTTTTAATATTGAAGTAGTTAATGGAGGTGGTACTGGAAGTCTAGAAAGTACAAAAGAAGAATCATGTGTTACAGAAGTAACAGTAGGTTCTGGTTTTTATGCATCTCATTTATTCGATAATTATAAACAATTCAAACATTTACCTGCAACTGCTTATGCTATTGAGATTGTGAGGCAATCTCAAAATGATATATACACCAGTTTGGGAGGTGGCTATGTAGCTTCAGGCGGATTGGGTATCGAAAAGTTACCTCAAATTTATTTACCTAAAGAAGCTCAATTGATAAAAGAAGAAATGGCAGGAGAAGTTCAGACGCCTTTTAAATATAAGGGAAAGGAAGATTTGAAACTAGGTGACCCCATTTTTATGAGGCATAGCAAAGCAGGAGAATTATGCGAACATTTTAAGGAATTATTAATTATTGATAATGAAAAAATAATAAATAGAGTCCCAACCTATAGGGGAGAAGGGCAGTGTTTTTTATGATGAATAATTTCTACATCATACTCAATACTAAAAGAAAATCAAGCTTTTCCCAAATTTCTATATCTCCAAACT
>JAHDBK010000171.1:2376-7618 GCA_020630455.1 Saprospiraceae bacterium | reverse complement strand
TCTTGGCTAGATGTAGGAAAGCCAGAAAATTTGGAAAAGGCGGTTTCTTTATTGTGACTGCGGGAGGATTCGAACCCCCAACCCTCAGAGCCGAAATCTGATATTCTATCCAATTGAACTACGCAGCCTATTTAATTTCCCCTTTTAAGGGTTTTGATTATTGAGCCATGGTTGCATGGCTTCACAATCTGTATATTCTTTGTCGATTTTGATATAGGTATTTGAAATAACTTTTTCTACCCAACCAACGGTAGCATTTGCTTTTTTCTCTTCTAGAGCGGCCATTTTAATTTTAGAATAATCTTGTTTTAAATTAGCTTGATGAGGCTCTGTTACAGAAACCAATTTGTAAAGGCTAAAGGCCACTTCTCTTTGAGGAGAGATAATCTTAGTTGGACGACTAATTTGTCCTATTTCCATTGTGTCTATTGTAAAATAAACATCAACTTCCAATTCTCCTGTTTCAAAAAAAGTGGTACCATTATTAGGGTTCATCATGAGTCCGTCATTATAATAACTTTGTGCTTTCTCATTAGAATATTTCTTGACTGCTTGAGAAAAAGTTATAGAATCTGTTTCGAGGAGCATTTTTACATTTTTCAATTCTTCTTCTGCTTTGTTAATATCATCCTCTGTTATCTTTGCTTGTATTAATATATGACGAGTGTGTATTCTATTTCCTAAACGGTCAAGTAATTGAATGATATGAAAACCAAACTCGGTTTCTATGACTTCTGATATTTCACCTTTTTCAAGAGAATAGGCCTCTGCTTCAAATTCAGGTACAAACTGACCTCTTCTTTGCCATCCCAAATCACCACCTAAACGAGCAGAACCGATATCGTGAGAGTGAAGTGATGCTAATTCAGAAAAATTAGCTCCGCCATCTACGATTTGAGTTCTTAATTCATTAGCTTTCGCTTTCGCTTTTTCTTTTTCATCATCATTAGGTTCTGGATAAAAAATAATTTCTCCAATTTCTACTTCAGAATTAAAATAAGGCAAACTGTCTTTAGGGATACTTTCAAAAAAGCTAATAACTTCAGAGGGTGTAATTCTAACACGATTAACTACTTCTCCTTGCATTCTTTGAGCAAGAATTTGGTCTTTCATATCTACCCTGAATTTTTCTCTAGCTTCAGAAATAGTCATTCCATAATAGTCGTAAAACTGTTTAGGGTCGTTATTCATTAGATTCAAAATTTGTTCAAAACGAGCATTCATTTGAGCGTCTACTTCTTCGTCCGAAACAATTAAACTATCTAATTTGGCTTGATTAACCAATAATTTTTGCGTTAACAACTGACTTAAGATGAGACACTCAGCATCTGGAGGTAAATTTCCAGATTGGCTTTGGAGTAATGCTATGTTTTCGTCCACTTCAGATTTTAATAAAATTTCTCCTCCAACAACGGCAATTACCTTATCCAATACTTCTCCATTTTGAGCAATAATATTGGAGCAGCTAATAGCAAATATGAATAATAAAACAATCTTTTTCATCAATATTTAATTTTTATTAAAAATACGATTAATCAAAAAATGATTTTTAATTAAAGTATTTAATATGTCCTTTATCTTGAGCTTTTTTATAGAGCTCTTCTTTTTTATTTTCTATTAATTTTAATTTTCTATTATGTAGAATATATTTGGTCGCATGTGTTCTAATATAGGCGAGAGGTGGGTCGCTGTTTTTAGATTTTATTTCCATTATTTTCATGAAATACTTAAACCCTTCTTCTTCTAATGTAAATTCCTTGCCTTCTTTAAGATTACCTAAGGCATTTTTGGGGAAATCTGTTTCCAAATGCGTCATTGTAGTCCAAATACTATCTTGTAATTGATAGGTTAAGGCATAATTATTACAATATTTTATTAATTGCTTAAAATTATCTCCCTCGTCCATTTTTTTCCACGAATTTTCCATCTTGTCTAAATTAGGAGCATCCGATTTTATTTTGATATACAAGCACCTCAAAATGTTGGTTTCTAACTGGAAATTGGTTTTATATTTATTATAATATTCTAAAATTTCTTCATCACTTATAATAGAATCTAATTGTGTTTCTACTAATTTTTTTTCATAATTTGTAGTAGTAAGTGAAGCTCTATAATCTCTTACTAATTTATCAATATTGATATCTGGAGGCAGGTTGCGTTCTGCTTCATACAACATAAGGTTCTCTCTTACCCAACGTTCTACATAAGCATTTACAATCAAAGAACTATCAGTAGGAGAAGAAGTTCGAGGGATGAGTCCATCTAATTCTGAAAGGTAAAGTGATTTGTTGTACACTGTAGCCAAAAGGGTGTCATCTATACTTTCTTCACTTGGAGGCACGCAGGCTCCCAAGGAGATTATTATTCCAATAAGAAAAATATAGATTATATTTTTAATCATTATTGTATTATTTAATAATGCTATTTAAAACTTTTTTGTCAATATTAACTTGATATTCCTTTCTCAATTGTTCTATCCATTGAGCTTCTAAATAATCTTGATAATCTGCAATCACATAACCTCTCGCTTCTTTCAATGTTTTCTTTTGGCGAGGAAGCATTTTTTCTATTTTAATGAATGAAACAGAATTATCAGAATTAATCACATTTGCTGTCATTGCTCCTTTTTTCCATGTTATTGCTTCCAAATCTTCCATTTTAGATTTGCCTTTTTCTACTTCTTTAGAATTAACCGTCATTAAGTTACCCATTTTATTGATTTTTTTCAATACGACAGAGGCGTCCTTTTTAGCGGCTAATTTTCTTGCTTTTTTCAATATTTTTTCACTTTGAGAATTTATAGTATAAACACTAACTGTTCCTCTTTCTCCCCAAAGATAATTATCACTATTGTTATTATAGAATTTTTGAAGTCCTATTGAATCTTGAGCGGCTTTATCCCAAATCAACATTTTAGTAACCTCAAAAAGCAATATTCCCTCTTCGTATTCTCTCATTAAAGAACGAAAATCTGGATATTTTTCACTCAATTGAGATTTTTCTAAATCCAAAGCTTTTTTATCAGAATAATCATCTAAAAGCTTTTTGACGATTTGCTCATTTGAATGCGTTCTACTCATTGTCAAACGTTGACGAGAAGACCTTAATAAATAGTCAGTAAATTCTCCAAGTAAAAAGTTGCTTTGACCAAAAGAAAAAAGTGTTTCTTTTGATTTTTTAGGTGCTCTCCATTTATTTGATTTAAAATCATCCCCTAAACTAGCAATAAAAGTATCTAGCGTCTTATTATTGATTGTGAAGTTATTTTCTTTTTTAATTTTTTTAATCATTGCCAAATTGGCCTCCTGAATTCTAGAATCATTCTTCAAGTTATTTTGTAAACGATTTTTTTCTTCTTCAAAAGTGCCAAATGTAGGTTTGCTAATTCTTTTAATAATATGCCAACCTCCCTTGGTTTGAATAGGTGTAGAAAAATCGCCGTCTTTAGCCAATGCAAAAGCAGCATCCTCAAATGATTTTTCGTGTACATTAATACCAAAATAATCTAATAAACCACCTTTTAACTTACTTTTTTTATCTTCTGATAATGCTCTTGCTAATTGGTCAAAGTCACCTCCATCTACTAATTGTTTGTGAATATCGTCTATTATTGCTTTAGGGTCTTTACTTTGATTTTTTTTGTCTGCTCTTACTACGATATGTGCGACTTCAATTAATCCTTTAGCAGGACGTTTCTCATTAACTTTTACAATATGATATCCTCCTTGTGTTTTTACAATATTAGAATATTTTCCTACAGGAGTTTCGTATGCAGCGGATTCAAAATGATAAAAACCATTAGGTAATGTAGCATTTATCCAACCAATTTTTCCTTCTTTTTTATTAGTATAAACATCTAAAGAATGAAGTGTAGCCATTTCTTCAAAAGTCCTTCCAGAATCTAGTAATTCCTTAACTTTTGTGATTTTTTCAAAAGCAGGTAAAGTATCACCTCTAAAAGGAATCATAATGTGACTGATATTGACATCTTCTTTTTTCCTTTCGTAAGCTTCTTTTATTAATTTTTCTTTTACTTCTTTGTCAATTAAGTAAGAGTCAGATAGCTGTTTTTGATACCCTGCAAGCTCTGCTTTTAATGCTTTAATGGTATCTATTTTCATTTCTTTAGCTTTTTGAACTTTTAATTTGAATTTTACATACAAATCAAGATATTCTTCAACCGATTTTTTAGAATAATCTGCTTCAGCCCCATTCGTTTTAGAATAAATGTAATTGAATTCGGAAACCTGAACAGGAGTATCACCTACAGTAAATAATACCTCGTCTTGTGCTTGTATAACTTGAGTAAAAACAAACAATGAAATACAGAATAAAATCATTTTGATTTTCATGATAATCATTAAATTTATTGTCTAGTTAATAATTTCTATTATAAAAACGGACAAAATTAAGGATTGCTGAATGGAATAAAAAGGATTAAGGCGTTAAAGGTTATTAACATTTGTAAAATATCTGCTTTTTTTTAATAAATAGCACTATTTTATGTTTCTTCAACTTGATATATTACAATTTTACTTGGAGAAACATCTATTTCAAAAGATGCAATTTGAATTTGAAGAAAATATAAGCCGTCTTTTATATCATTAGGAACATAAATTAATTCTGAAATAGTCCGTTGAGTTTGTGGATTATTGGGGTATTCCCAAAATGTTTTATGTGCAGCTAATTTTCCGCCATCTTCTTCTCTATCTACCGAAGGTAAATCAATTAATAAATGCTCAAAACCGCATTCTAAAACATATTGTATTGCCTCCACTTCCATATAAGTAGGATTGGCTCCTGAATAATTGGTTTTTAATTTTAAATCATCATTAGGATAGGTTCTAATAATAATAGCTTTTGACTGATTGTGGTTGCGAGTTGCTTGTTCTAATATTTTTTTAGTAATAATTTTATCTCCATTAACTCTTTCTGGATATACACTGACTAATTCAGCGATAAAGTGAAACTCTTTCAGGCATTGGTTTATGGTATATCTTTCTTTGGCTACATGTCCTAGGCATTCGGTATGAGTGCCATTGCCATGAGGATTTAATTTTACATTCATGAAATTGACAGGTCCACCTTTTTGAGTATCTCCTACAAAATCACCTGCTATAACTGGACTCACAGACATGGGCGGAGCATAAAAACAATTTACCGTTTCTAAGCCTTCTACCAAAGGAATAGAAATATCCAAAGGCTTAGTCAAATTCACCTGATATTGTTTATGATTATGATT
>JAHDBK010000171.1:0-2276 GCA_020630455.1 Saprospiraceae bacterium | reverse complement strand
TAGAAATATCCAAAGGCTTAGTCAAATTCACCTGATATTGTTTATGATTATGATTTAAATTTATAAGCATTGAATGGTAAAATTGAAATATTTTAAACTTAAAATTAAGTATTTTAAAATGTAAGATCGTATTAAAATAATCTTTATTTAAATATACTCTTCTAATGGAAAAATAGTTTGAATTTAATATAAAACACTAAATTAGCATTTTATTTATAAATATATTAAGTTTTGAAAAAGATAGGTTTGTTTTTTGGTTCTTTTAATCCGATACATGTGGGGCATCTCATCATAGCAGAACACATGGCAGAGCATACTGATTTGGATAAAGTTTGGATAGTAGTGAGTCCTCAAAATCCATTCAAAAAAAAATCAACATTAGCAAATGATTATGACCGATTGCATCTAGTCAAATTAGCTATTGGAGATAATACCAAATTAGAAGCATCTGATATTGAATTCAATTTGCCTAAACCCTCTTACACCATTGATACATTAACTTACTTGAAAGAGAAATTTCCGCATCACGAATTTGCATTGATTATGGGAGGTGATAATTTGGCAACTTTTCACAAGTGGAAAAACTATGAAAAAATATTAGAACACCACGATTTGTATGTATATAACCGTCCAGAATATGACTTAGGTGAATTTGCAAATCATCAAAGAGTTCATTTAGCTGAAGCACCATTATTGAGTATTTCTGCAAGTTTTATTCGCAAGCAACTAAAATCACAAAAGTCTATTCGTTATTTAGTTGCCGAAAAAGTTTACAAGGCTATTATGGAAGATAATATTTATAAAAAAATATTGTTATAAATGATTGAAAATTCATACAATAATTTAATGCTTAATTCTCATTTTTATACTAAAAATGAATTAATCTTTTTTATTGAAAATGAATTGGAAAAAACGACTATTGATACCCATAATAAAAGTTTATATCTATTTATAAAAGAATGGTTAAACGATGAAGAATTTATTGAAGTAAAAACATCGGGTTCAACAGGTAAGCCTAAAATTATTCAAATTAGAAAAAAACAGATGGTAGCTTCTGCAAAAGCTACTGGTACATTTTTTAAATTGAATAAAAATGATAAAGCACTATTGTGTTTGCCATGCAATTATATAGCAGGTAAAATGATGGTAGTGAGGGCATTTGTTTTGGGCTTAAATCTAGTGACTGCCAATCCTTCGTCAATTGATTTGTCTTCTATAGGGGAAGTGAATTTTGCTGCCATGATTCCTTATCAAGTCAAGCAATTATTAGCACAAAAACAAGACTTGACCTTAATAAAACGCTTGATTATTGGAGGAGCAGCGATTGATAATGATTTATATTATCAATTACAGTTGATTCCGAATTTTTCTTATGCTACTTACGGAATGACTGAAACGGTTACTCATGTCGCTGTAAAGTTGTTGAATGGAATGGCAAAAGATAGTTTTTATAAAGCATTGCCCAATGTTGTTTTTTCACAAGACGAGAGGGATTGCTTAGTTATAGATGCTCCTTTAGTAGCTTCAGAGAGAGTTGTCACCAATGATATTGTAAGACTTTATGATAATAATCAATTTGCTTGGATTGGGCGTTATGATAATGTTATTAATTCTGGAGGAATCAAATTTTCGCCTGAAGAAATAGAATCAAAAATAGCTAAAGTACTTCATCTGCCCTTTTTTATCTGTGGTTTAGCAGATGAAAAATTAGGAGAAAAAATGGTTTTAATTATTGAAAAAGAAAATAATATTAATATTAAAAAAGAAGATATTTTTAATAAATTAAATGAAGAATTAGAAAAATATGAAATTCCCAAAAAAATCTATTTTATCCCTCAATTTATTTATACTGAAACGGGGAAAATTAAAAGGAAAGAAAGCATTAAAAACTCAGCTATTCTCGGTTTAAAATAATGAAAAGAGTATTGTGTTTTTAGATGGTGCATTATGGATTTTAGGCGGAAAAGTGAAGAAAATGCGTTAAAAACAAAATACTGTTTGAGCTTGAAAAGGCTATTCAATAAAGAGAATTAGCTAAATAATCACTGCTTATTATAAAAGTTATTTCGATTTAGCGAGTTTTATTTTGTTTAGCGATTTTCAAACTTTGTAGCCGTTAAAAAATACATACAGCACTTGATTTTTTTATTCCTTTTTTCATCAAGGAAAAAAGGAAGTCCATTTTCAAGAGTTAAATAGATTTAATTTTTGTAAATAAATTTTAAAACGAGAATAGCTGTTAAAAACTTAAATTTATAACAAAATTTTGTTATTTT
>JAHDBK010000170.1 GCA_020630455.1 Saprospiraceae bacterium | reverse complement strand
TAGCTAAGGCTATTAGGCTGCGGGCATTCATTGATTCAAAACAAAATTCTTATTTCAAAAACTCAATAAATTTATGTTACAGTGTATTTAGGAGTTTTAATTCCTAAAGCCTTTAAATATAAACTAAAATAATATTAAATTTATCCACTTTTTGGACTTCCTGAAATACCTTTGAAACCAATGGTTTTTTTGTTGCTGAAGTTGAAATCATCTTTATCTGTTTTGAAATCAATCACATCTTCAAGTGTAATTGTTTTGGAAGCGATACCCGTTCTATCTTCTTTTGGCATTAAAGAAAGTCTCAAATTATGATTCATAACTATTTTAGTAACAATACTTCTAATAGTTCTAGCATTACCAAAATATTTATCTCTAAATTCATAGATATAATTCAAGTAATTTTTAAGATGTTCTGCGGCTTTAATATCCAATATAAGAGATTCTTCTTGAAACATTTGATGTGCTATGTCATTTAAAGAACTGGGTTCATAATCTTCAAATTTTAATACCTTATCAAAACGGGATTGAAGACCTGGATTCGCTTTTAAGAATTCTTCCATATTGTCAGGGTAGCCAGCTACAAATACAAAAAACTCTCCTCTTTTATCTTCCATTCTTTTTAATAAAGTCTGTATAGCTTCATTACCAAAATCACCATGAGAATGTCCACCAGTATTAGTAGAAGTTAAAGCATAAGCTTCATCTATAAAGAGTACGCCTCCCATTGCTTCATCAATTTTTTCGGCTGTTTTAATGGCGGTTTGACCAACAAATCCAGCTACAAGACCTTGTCTATCAGTTTCGACCATATGCCCTCTTTCTAAAATTCCTAAAGCTTTATAAATTTTAGTTAAGATTCTAGCAACAGTAGTTTTTCCTGTTCCTGGATTGCCAACAAAAACAGTATGAAGGAAAAAATTGTTAAGGACGTTTTTACCAGATTCTTGAAAATACCTAACTAATTGGACCATTTCATTAATTTGTTGTTTGATATTTTTCATACCAATCAAATGATCTAATTCTTCAAGGGCATTATCTAATAATTCTTTATCAATTGGGATTTCAGGTAATTGTTTTTCTTTCTTTAAATCAATACTATTTACATCTTTTAGTGTAATCGAAGACAATTGATTTTTATTTAAATTATTAGGTTGTTCAAGAGCCATAATACGTAAGCCCAACTGAATCTTAGCTTTTTCAATAATATCATAAACAAAACGAGCATTACCAAAAGTACGATCTCTATTTCTAAATGCTTCAGTAATGATTTCTCTTATTTTTTCTTTTGCAGGGTGTGTGAGTTCAACGCCTTTTTCGACACAAGCATATTTTGCAATCTTGATGAGTTCTTGAGGTAAGTAATCCGAGAACTCAAAAAACATTTTGAATCTCGACTTAAGTCCTGGGTTAGAATCTAAGAAGTGCTTCATTTCTTTTGGATAACCAGCCACAATAACAGCCATATCACCTGGACCATTAGACATTTCTTTTACTAGGATTTCTATAACCTCTCTACCAAAATCTTTACTATCGTCATTAGAACGAGCCAAAGCATAGGCTTCATCTATGAATAAAACACCACCTCTTGCTTTTTCGATAGCTTCTTTAACTTTAGGAGCCGTTTGTCCAATGTATTCACCCACTAAATCGACTCTATCTACTTCGTGAACATGTCCTTTGGAAAGTAATCCCATTTTAAGATAAAGTTTACCCATCATTTTAGCAACGGTAGTTTTACCTGTACCTGGATTTCCACTGAAAACGGAATGCACATTTATTTCGTCCTTTTCTTTAAACCCTTTATTTTTTCGAAGTTGGAGGAATTGAATATAACTAGCGTGGTCACGAACTTTGGCTTTGATGCTATTAAGACCGATTAAGGCATCAAGTTTTGCCATTACATCCTCAAAAGATTCATTCTCTTGAACAGCTTCTTGAATGAAGGTAGTTTGTTTATCTGGAAATAGAATGCCTGGATTTCCCTCAATAAAAGTTTCACCTACTTGAAAAGGAATTACAGCTAGAAGTTTATCCATAAAGATAATTTCTGCGGAATAACTGTCTTTTCTCCAAGAACCTTTGACATTAGAACCCCAACCAGCTGTGATTTTTATTATATCATCACTTTTCTCAATTCTTTGTAATCGAATGATTTGTCCTTTTAATTCTCTTGAATTATTATAAAATTTAGTAAATAATTCACATTGCCAAGGCTTATCTGTAAATAAGTTTTGCAAGGTAATTTCTACATAGACATACCTTGTTTCTTCTTGATTAAAAGAATTGTAATATACTCTTTCATATTCAGGTCTATCATCAAAAGAACCTTCGTATAATTTAAGTGATTTAATATCAATATATGGGTTTCCTTCGGTATTATTATTTTTGCCTACATCTTCGATGTAAAAATATTTAGTAGCAACTTTTTCTCCTTCAACCCACGCTTCCCAATAATAAGTGCCTTTTTTCCAAAAAGCACCTTCTTTTTGATTACCCCAACCTTCTCTGATGTAAACTACATTATCAAATTTAGATATTTTTCTTTTAAAAGGAAGTGAGCATATTTCTTTTCTACCTCTTTTAAGGGAAAAACATTTCAACTCTAATTCTAAGTCCCAGTCTTCTTCGTCAAAAAGTTTGTTATAAAATGATAATTCCGCATAGATATATGTTGTTTCAAAACGGTCGAACACTTGACGATACTTCTTCTTATTATCCGCCAACCATTCTGTTGAGGCATATACTTTTAAGTCTCTAAATTTATAATTGATACTATGTGGATCTAAATTTTTTGACATTAATTTTTATTTTGTAAAATAATAACCCATTTGTATGGGTTTTGGTTTCATGATGTAATTAATTAGAGGAATGTAAGGAAATTGTATTTCCTTCGGTATCTATAAAAGTAGCAAAATATCCAATTTCATCACTAATATGAGTTTTAGGTAATAGAATATTTCCTCCAGCTTTTTCAACTCTAGCTAAAACAATTGATAAATCATCACCACCATTGAGATATACCCTACAACCATTATTTGATGGTTTAAATTCTGTGGTTTCTATGATTGCTCCTCCTATACCGTCTTTTTCATGAGGCAGTATGCCCATTTTTTCATCTCCAATAATAAATTCAGGCATTTCATAATCAAAAATTTGACTATAAAAAGATTTAGCTCTTGTAAAATCTTTAACGGGTATTTCGAACCAGTTGATAGAATGTTTGAATTGCATAATTGGTTTTTAAAATATAAAAATAAGCTATTATATTTTAATATTCAACATCAAATTGATATTTATTCATATTAATTATTAAAAATAATAAAAATAAATTAATGAAACTATTAATGTGTGTATTTTTATAAAGAAAATTTGTTATTTTTCAAGATAATAACTAAAATATTTACATTCTTCAACCGCTTTTTCAAAAAAGGCTGTTTCTGAATATTTATTAATTAAAATATCATAATAATTCCTATATTTTAATGGAAGATTGGGTGCTTTATCATCATAATAATGAAATTTTGTGTCTGGGTCTTGATAATATTTAATGAGTTCACATTTGGCTGCCATAAATGAGGCTTTAGCAGCTGCTTCGTCATCGAGAGTGAGTTCTTTGGCTTTATCAAAGTAAAATAATGCTAAATTGATATCTGTATATTCTTTGTTTCCATGAGGAGAATAATAAAATGAATAGTCATCTATTTCGTCAGGTGATTGAGCCCAAGAACTAGAACTTCTATAGTAGTCGAGGATACCATAAGAATGACCATAATAAGACATGTTATAATATACTTTTCCAAGTGTATAATAATATTGAGCAGAATTTTCCATATCAGTTTTGGCTTTGTATTCCAACTCAAGAATTTGCTGTACAATTTCTAATTTATTTAAGTCGACGATGGTAGTATCATTAGGATGTTCACAATGAATGCAATCGATGATTGGTAAATAAAAAGGGTAGAATAAATTTTCATTCATTATAGTGGGTTTTACTTTTTCAAATGCTCTAGTGGCATCAGCCAATTCATTTTTAGTTAAATGCATAGTTCCTTTTAATTCATACAATCTAGAAAGGAATTCATCACCAATTTTATTCTCTAATAAATAATTTTCCATTTTATTCAACTCTTCTAATTCTGAAAGTTGAATTAAATCATTTATAATTTCAGGTTTTGGATGGAGCTGTAATTCGTGTAAATCAAAATTACATAAGAATGCTTTTCCATAATCTTTTTGTTTGTTATAAAGAGCGGCTAATCTATCAAAAATGAATTTAGAAAGGTCAGGACTTAGTTGTGTATTGCTGATAGTATTGAACATTTCGACTTCAATGTTTTCATCAATTCTAGTATAGGCATGGATTTTAAGTACCAGTTGAAATAACTCTAATTGTTTTTCTAATTTTTCGTCTCCTTCAATAATTGTTGCTGCTTTTTGATAAGTTTTATCAGCTGCGTATAAATCTCTAGAAAGATATTCTAAATACCCTTGAGCCATTATCCAAATTTTTTGGTCTTGTAATTTATCCTCTTTTAGTACTTTTCTTACTAAAGTTAATAATCTGATGAGTCTTTGTTTAGCGATTTCATCTGGTTTTCCTGGATAATCACCTCTTCTGAATTCAGCACCCAAGAAAGTTTCTTCAAGTAAGGATATTTCTCGAAGGAGTAGGGGAGTTAAATGTTCAGATTGAGGAGATATTTTATAAATATGTTCCATCTCCTCGACCGCTATTGAATATCTTCCACTAGCTCTAAGTGCATAAAGCGTAGCTCTTTCTTCATCGCTGTTACACATCAATAAACATTGTTTCCATTCATCATCATTATCAATATAAAAACTTCTAAAAACTTGTTCTCTTTTTCCTTCACAATTTTTAAAAACTCTAGAGAATAAATACGAAGCAGTTACATTATCACCTAATCGTTTAATACATCCTGCTTTATGTCCTAGTAACCACCAGTTTATGATGCTATTGGTTTCATCTACTCTAGGTTCTAATTCATTGTATAATTCGAGAGCATATTGGTAATCATCAGCATAATGAGCTAATCGTACGATTTGATACATATATCTTAATCTCAAAAAGTGATTATCTGTTTTCATCATCATACTTTTACCATACTGAATCAGTTCGTCAGTATTGGAATCAAGCCTTGATTCATCTGACCACTCACTGCCAGAAATAGCATTGGGTTCGCACATTTTTGCATAGATTAAATAATCTATGGTTTCTGTACACTTATTTCTAGTTAATTCTTTGGCAAATTGATTGGAAATCCACTGTGCAGGTGGTCGATTGTTATTGGCGGCTGCTTTTCTTAGTCTTTCTAAATCATTGGCATTTGAGAAATAAATAATTTCTTCAATTTCTTCGAGTGTGGCTATTTGACAAGATGCTTTTTGCCATTCTTCTAAATTGGTGTTTCTTTGGGTTCTTCTTCCATTTTCGTCATCTGAATAAGTATCAGAAAAATTCAAGATAAATGGTGAAAAATCAGTTTTTTCACTCATTAAATCCATATCTAAAAATTGATACCCAAAAAATAAATCTTCTTCAGAAAAACCACAAGCATTAGTTGTTTTTTGAGGAATAAAGACTAAAAGACTAATCACAATTAAACTGACGATTGATAGTTTCAATTCGTTCATACGGATAATTTTTAATATTATAAATATCTAAATGATAATAAATGATTTCACAAGTATGAATGTGTTTTTGTAGAAATTGTGCTGTTTGTAATAGTGTTTCAATACTTATTTTTTCACATCTTAAAATATCTCCTTTATATAAATAATATCCTTTTAAATAAGTACTGTTTTTAACTATAATTTTATTACCCTGTACTTCAAAGTTACTATTATTTTTAAAATTATTAATATCAATATTCCTGATAAGTTTAATAACCTTTCTTTCTCTCAAAACAACTGCCCAAGAAAATAGAGGTAAGGCTATGGATAATTGATGAGGATAATCAGACATTCCCTTTTTATATTGTTTTAAATCATTAATATTTAATATAGAATTTTCCTCATTGGGATTATTTAAATCTCCTGTATTATAGCACATTAAAACAAAGTGATTTGCTGGAGGGACACCCGTTTTTTCTTTGTATGAAATTTGATGTAATCTAATGGTTACAGAAATGTCCCATCCACTTTTTTCTTTTAATTTTTGTAAAAATTGAAAATATACATCTTTTGTTGAGAGGGTCCAATCACAATCAATTTGTAGAGTTTTGATGCCCTGTTTTCCAATACTGGAATGTTTAGATTGAATGAGTTTAATAATGTTGTCACACAAAGAATCTATCTCTTCTAATTGGATGTTTTTAAATGTATTATTAGTTATAAAAATACAAGGAATAATTTCATTTTGATAAATAAAATTCTTTATATTTTGTATTTTTCCAATTGGGATAATTTTGTTATTTTGAAAATCAATATCAAAATACCTGATGTATAATTTATCAACTTTTAGTAGCTCAAGATATTTAATTTCTGTGCTGTCTAAATCAAAATATGATTTCCAATGATAAAATGAAACTTCAGGAACGGATGAGTTTGAAAGTTTGCAAGAAAAAAGTCCTATTAATAAAAAGCAAGAAAATATAATAATGACAATTTTATTTTTCATTTTTAAATATGCTCTTATCATAAGTGAATGCCTTCATTAAGAATATCATGAAGGTGAATTACTCCTTTATATTTGTCTTTTTCAGTAACAATTAATTGCGTGATTTGATATTGATTCATTAATTTTAAAGCATCAAAAGCTAATTGTTTTAAATCAATACATTTAGGTGCTATTGTCATTATATCCTTAGCTGATAAATGCTTGAACTGATTGTTTTTTTCAAGCATTCTTCTCAAATCACCATCCGTAATAATTCCTTGGATGATATCTTTATCAAGTACGCAAGTCATACCCAACCTACCTTTACTAATGCTATTAATAACATCATTTATAGAATCGTTAATTTGTACAAAAGGTTTTTCATTTTTCATGCTTAAATCACTTACTTTTAGGAATAATTGTTTCCCTAAAGTACCACTTGGATGATTAGAATAAAAATCTTCTTTTGTGAATTTATTTAAGTGTGATAAACAGACCGCAATCGTATCTCCTATAATGATTTGTAGACTTGAACTTGTAGTAGGAGCAAGGTTGAGGGAGTCTGCTTCTTGTTGAACGGGTAAGTATAAGTGTAAATCAGATTGAATAGATAAATAACTTTTTTTATTAGAAGTGATAGAGATAATGGTGTTCTTATTTTTTACAATGGGTATTAATGATTTAAAAGCATTGGTTTCTCCACTTTTAGATATACAAATTAATATATCATCATCTTGAATGAGTCCTAAATCACCATGGATAGCATCTTCAGCATGTAAAAATACAGATGGACTACCTAATGAATTTAATGTAGCTGCCCACTTTTGAGCAATAATTCCGCTTTTTCCTAAGCCACAACAAATAATTTTTCCTTTTGTATTTAATAGTATTTCTATTATAGAAATAAAAGAATCATTTGAATGGAAGTGGTATAAAACTTCCATCGATTGCATTTGTTTGTTAATAGAATCTTTTATAACTTTTTTAATTATTTTTTTCAAAAGAATTTATTTTTATTTATTTTTGATAGATAAAATCTAATTATTTATATAATAAACGTGTAATA
>JAHDBK010000169.1 GCA_020630455.1 Saprospiraceae bacterium | reverse complement strand
GTAACAGAAACCATTTTTACCTCTTGGAATATTACAATAGCTCTTGTTGCTCTAGTGAATTCTCGTAGATTATAATTACTTACATTTTCAGTATTTTCTCTATATGATTTTTCTATTAATAATAAAAAATCTTTTTTATTAAATGTATTATTATAATTAGAAAACGATTCTTTGTTTAATTGAGAAAATCCAGTTTTAGCTGTAATTTCATTAATATTGGAATCATTAATATTATAAGTATTCAAAAATGGAAGTACAATAAAAAAAGATAAGGTAGCTAAGAGTATTATTGTTCCTAATATTCTGATGATATTCATATTGGTTTGAATAAATAATTTACATAAATATAGAATTTATTTTCATAGTAAACTTTATTTTTTATAAAAAAACGAAGGAATAATAATCAATTATTCCTTCGTTTTTTACTATGCAGTTGTTTAATTTTATTTAAAACGGAATGTCGTCTACATCTTCGTTATTCATTTTTGAAGAACGCGTAATAATACCTGATTGAATTTTATTGGTATCATCTTGAGGAGTATCGCTAAAGAAATCAAAATCAGAATCATCTAAATTTCCAAATTTAGCATATTGATCGACCCACTTCAAACGCACCGTATCTAATGCACCATTACGATGCTTAGCAATGATGATTTCAGCTGTTCCTTTTACAGAATTACCTTCTTCATCTTCCAAGATGCCATAATATTCAGGACGATATATGAACGAAACAATATCCGCATCTTGCTCAATCGCTCCAGACTCCCTCAAATCTGATAACATTGGACGCTTTGAACCTCCTCTTGTTTCTACTGCACGACTCAACTGAGACAAGGCAATTACAGGTACATTCAATTCTTTTGCCAATCCTTTCAAGGCTCTTGAAATCATACTGATTTCTTGCTCTCTATTACCCGATTTACTATCAGATTTACCTGACATTAATTGAAGGTAATCAATAATAATCATTTGAATATCGTGTTGCATTTTCAAACGACGACATTTGGCACGTAATTCAAAGATATTAATAGCAGGAGTATCATCTATATAAATAGGAACTTCACTCATTTTTTCAATAGCAGAATGTAATTGTTGCCACTCATAATCTTCTAAGTTTCCATTCCTTAATTTACTTCCTGATATTTCAGCTTCTAAAGAAACCAAACGTTGAACTAACTGAACATTAGACATCTCTAAAGAGAACAAAGCAATAGGCTTTTTGAAATCCATAGCGGCATTTCTAGCTAAGGCTAAGGTAAATGAAGTGTTATGAGTAACTGTCATGTCCTCAAGTAAAAACAGATGATTACCATCTATTTCGAACCCATAATAATCATCAATTATATCTTTTTCTACTTGAATTCCTGTTACTCTCCAATCCACAATACTCTTCCAAGTTTTTGCTGCTTTTTTCTTTATTCTTACAGGAATTCTATCAATATCACCATAGATTCTTAATCTATATACTACTGTTTCATAACCGATTTTAGAAATTTGAGCTTTTTTCTCTTTTAAAGATACTCTCAAACCAAGAGAATCACATAAGTATTTGATTTGATTTGATAATTCTTTATTTTTTTGAGTAATTTCATAACCATTAGATTGCTCCAAGTAATGACCGTCTGTATCAATTAATCCTGCTAATAATTCTAGTCTTTTTTCTATAGAATTATATAAATACTCCTTTGGAATATGTTTATTATTTAATAAATTATATTCCCTTAACTCTGCTTTTAAGCTATAGCCATTATGTCCTCTTTTGCCTCCAGAAAGTCTATACATAGGACATTTATTTTCTACTAGAATTGGATTTAATGAAAGATTTTTTTCAGCAGCAAATTCTGATAAGTATGCTACAATCTCTTCGTCTTTAGTAGTTATTGATGCATCAGAACTCGTTCCATCTCCTAACCATAAACCTAAAAAATATGGAGGCAAAGGTGTCTCTTTATCTTCAATTTCAATTTCAACCTTATACCCTTTGTAATTAGATTTAAACTTATTTGATTTATTCAACCAATCTAATACATTTATATTTAAAACATCTCCTTTCTTATGTCCACCTTCATTTCTACTTCTTTTTAATGAAAGGATATGACTTTCATTAATTCGATAACTCATTCCTTTATTTTGATGTACCCAATACATTTGTTCTTTTCCTCGACAAGTTGAAAGTACTTTTCTAGGAGTGGAATCATCTCCCATCAACAAATCACCCACTTCAATGTCTTCTACTTTTTTAAGACTACCATCATACATTACTACCTTTGTTCCTTTACCCAAACACTTACCCATTCCCGGTCTAGCTGCCACAATTATCAAATCTGATTTTTGCCAACCAGAGGTCAAGCGGTCTAAATCGGTAAAACCTGTAGGAACACCTGTTAGACCATCTTCTTTATTGACTAACTCTTCCATTTGTTTTTGGAATTTACTCAATAAGGTACTCATTCCTTCATAACCTCGACTTAGGTTCTTTTCGGTAATTTGGAATAATCCTTGTTCCGCTTCATCTAATAATTCAAAAACATCGGTTGTTTCTTCATAAGCATCTCTAATCGTGTCAGTAGATACTCTTATTAATTCCCTTTGAATGTGCTTTTGTGCAATGATACGAGCGTGATATTCTATATTCGCAGAAGATGCTACTTTATTAGTTAACTCAACTAAATAAAAAGCTCCTCCTACTTTTTCTAATTCTCCTACTTTTTTTAGGGCTTCCGTAACTGTGAGTAAATCTATTGGTTGAGATTTTTCAAATAATCCCAACATCGCTTTAAAGATGGCTTGATGCGCATCAGAATAGAAGCTATCTTTTTGTAGAATATCTATTATTACAGGCAAGGCATCCTTATCTAACATTAAAGCACCCAATACAGCCTCTTCTAGAGGAAGGGCCTGTGGTGGAACTTTACCTAGTAAATAATCCGAAAATTCATTCGCTCCCTTTGACAACATACGGGTACGAGCTACCTTTTTTATAGGATCGTCTGCCATTTATAAAAATTTTAGAATACAATGAATGTTCTTTCTTGTAATTTTCAAGAAAGAATGCTTAGTTTTCTCTGTTCTTTAATATTCAATTTAAGGATTTTATCTGAGAAATCAAAAGGTTATATTGTTAAAAACAAGGAATGAATTTGATTTTTAGTTCAGACAATTTTGGTCCTTTGTTATTGCTCAATACAAAAGTAATATAAATATTTTAATCAAAAAAACGCTTACTTATCCACATTTTGATATGTTTTGTGAATAAGTCTGTGGATAATGTTGATAAGCCGAGGGTGTAAATGTGGATAACTTTCCTTCATGTTAATATCTTACCCAGCAGATAAAAAGATAATATGATTAAAATTTAGAGAAAACTAATTCCTTAAATATTCAATATGAAGCACTTACAAAACAGTTTATTTTTTTTTATATATATAATATTTTTTCCTAATCTATATATTCAATTTTATCATCAATTGTATTTATAAAAAATCAAATTGTGTATAATTTTTTTGAAAAAAAATAATGTATTTTTTTTGTCAATTATCACCATTTTTCATCATTAAAAATAGATAACAAACTTTCTTTATTATTTATTTTTATTACAACAAATTTAAATATTTAGCGAAAATTCGCTAAATAACTTTCTTTTTAAGAAAAAATATATTAAATTTGTCAGCGAAAATTCGCTAATAATTAAAAATATATAATATGGAAGATGTAACAGTGAAAAATGTATTAAAAGGAGGAGAGTTCATTATTAAAGATTCTCAACCTCAAGATATTTATATACCTGAAGAAAGAAATGAAGAAGATAAGATGATTTGTCAAACAGTTATCGACTTCGTTGAACAAACAGGAAATAAAAGTGCTAAATTAGATGAGCAAGTACCTCTAATGAAGCAAGCTGGAGAATTGGGTTTCTTGGGTTGCCACATACCTGATGAATATGGAGGAATGTTATTAGATACCAATACGGTTACTATGATTTGTGATTATTTGGGTGCTATTGGAGGTGGTTGGACTACTTCATTTGCTGCTCATACAGGTATTGGAATGTTACCAATTTTGTATTTTGGAACGGAAGAACAAAAACAAAAGTATTTACCGGCATTGGCTGATGGTACTCAATATGCGGCTTACTGTTTGACAGAGCCAAGTTCTGGTTCTGATGCATTAGCTGCTAAGACTAGAGCCGATTTATCAGAAGATGGTAAAAACTATATTATTAATGGTCAAAAAATGTGGATTTCTAATGCTGCATTTGCACATGTATTTATCGTATTTGCTCAAGTAGATGGTGATAAGTTTACAGGTTTTGTAGTGGAAGCAGATAGGGCAGGAATTAGCTTAGGTGCTGAAGAAATGAAAATGGGAATCAAGGGCTCATCTACTCGTCAAGTATTCTTTGAAAACGTAGAAGTACCTATTGAAAATATCCTAGGAAAAATAGGAAAAGGACACCTTATTGCCTTCAATGTCTTGAATATTGGTAGATTTAAATTAGGAACATTAGCTATTGGCGGATGTAGAAAATCAACAAGTGTTAGTGTTCAGTATGCTAATGATAGAAAACAATTTAAACAACCGATTTCGAATTTTGGAGCGATACAATATAAATTAGCAGAACAAGCGATTAAAACATTCGCTTTGGAATCTTCTATATACCGTTTATCGGATATGATTAAAGATAGAAAAGATGCCTTAATCGAAAAGGGTTTATCTTATTCTGATGCCTTACTAGAAGCAGCTGAAGAATATGCTATTGAATGTGCATTAATGAAGATTTATGGTTCAGAAGCAGCTGATTATATTGTAGATGAAACCGTACAAGTGCATGGTGGATATGGATTTTCTGAAGAATATCCTGCTGCACAAGCTTATCGTGATGCTCGTATCAATAGAATTTATGAAGGTACTAATGAAATCAATCGTATGCTTTCTGTAAGCATGTTATTGAAAAAAGCGATGAAAGGTCAATTAGACATCGTTGGACCTGCTTGGGCTGTTCAAAAAGAATTGGCATCTATGCCTTCTATGAATAAAGTGGAGGGTGATTATGCTGAGGAGCAAAAGGCAATTGGCGACTTCAAAAAAATGATTTTGATGGTAGCTGGTGCTGCTGCTAAAATGCAAATGGATGGTCAGTTGAACTTAAAAGAAGAGCAAGAAATCTTAATGAATGTCGCTGATATGATGATAGACACCTATAATGCAGAGTCTTTGCTACTTAGGGTTCAAAAATTAAAAGGAATGGATAAAAAACAAAGTCAAGAAGTATATGATGCTATCTTGAAAACATTCCTACACGATGCTAGTTCAAGAGTACAAAAAGCAGCAACAGACGCTTTAGTTTCATTTTCTGAAGGAGATTTATTAAATATTATGTTGAGAGGTGTTAAACGCTTTAGCAAATATCCTCCTCAAAATATTAAAAATCATAGAAGAACTATCGCTAAGGTTTTAATAGACGCTAACGAATATTGTTTATAAACATATCGTCTTACAAATAAATAAAAGGGGTATCTATTGATTTAGATGCTCCTTTTTTGTTTCATCAAAGAATATAATAGATACCACCACCAGCAAGTCCTGTAAATACAATCCATAAATAAGATTTGTATTTTAGCGCTTTTAGAAGTTGAGTCTTATCATAATTATTCTTTTTTGAATATTGAGATAAGTTTGAAGAGTTGATAAAGAATAAAATATTCCAAATAATAAAAAACATAGAAAATAAAATGAATTCATTCATATTTGACCTAGCTCTAAAAGATTCAACTAAAATAGCCAATAGAAATATAAAAAAAACTACAGAGGTCATCATCATAACTATACCAAGTATATTCAATCTACTTAATATTGAAGGACTAATTTCATCATTGTCCATATCTAAATCGTCTAATAACATATTTAGTCTAAATTACGAAATGAAATATAATATACAAATACAACAGTGATTGTTGTGAGCATTATGAATAAAAATATCCAAGCTAAAATTCTAAAACTGATGGTAATATTCAATATATTTTCATCTTTTTTATAATAAGAATAAAAAATTAATAATGTAGATAAAAAGGCGACAACAGGTGGTAAAATCACGATAATCATCAGCAGTTTTTCGGATAGTCGCCCTTTTGAATTGAAAACACTTAATATATCCATGAATTGGGAAACAATGCTTAAAAAAGTTAAGCCAATAATTAATAATGAACTCAAACCTATCCACAAAAAATATTTATATAATTCTTTCATTAATATTTTAAATAATTTATAATAATAAAGAGATTTCTTTATTATTTAGGATAAATTACTCCATTTTTATTTTCATAAAAACATACTTTAACATCATTATAATCAAATACACCATAAGAAAAATGATTTACCCAATCGCCAATATTGATATAGCGGCTTTTTTGATTAGAAAGCAAAAAGTCAATGGGTAAATGCCGATGTCCAAACACAAAATAATCTATATCTAATTTTTGTAATTTTCGTTCACAATAAGCTACTAACCATTCCTTGTCTTTTCCTAGAAAAGACCTTTCTTCTGGCTTCTCTTTTTTACGACTATTATTCGACCAAGCTTTAGCAATAAAAAATGAAATATTAGGATGAATTCTAGAAAACAACCATTGATTGATTTTATTAGCGAATACTTTTTTAAGCATTTTATATTTATAATCATTAGGACCTAATCCGTCACCATGACCTATAAAAAAACGCTTGCCACCATGCTCTCTAATTATGGGCTTACGATGTACAGGAATATTCAATTCTTCTTCAAAATAATCAAATAACCACATATCGTGATTTCCTATGAATATTTCGATTGGAATTCCTGCATCTCTTAGTTCGGCTAATTTGCCTAATAAACGTATATATCCACGAGGTACTACTTGTCTATATTCAAACCAAAAATCGAATATATCTCCTACCAAATAAATGATTTCGGCATCATTTTTTATCTCATCTAACCAACGACATACCCTCAATTCTCGTTCTCTACTAGTACCTCCATGAGTAATAGCTCCTAAATGGAAATCTGAGGCAAAATAAACTTTATTCTTCAAATATATTTACACTTTTTCCATTACAGAACCACACTTATCACAAGTACGCAATTCTTCAGAATTCATAAAACGGTTCATTACAGGAGGAAGTTGATTGACGATATCACTCATCTCAAAAGTATCTTCGTGTAATTTATGGTTGCAATTTTCACAAAACCACATCAACTTATCTACTTCTCCTTCTTTTCTATATCTTTCAATTACTAATCCAATGGTATTCGCAGGACGCTGAGGAGAATGAGGAATACGAGGCGGCAATAAAAACATTTCGCCTTCTTTAATATCTATCGTTTCTCTTTCTCCATTTTCATTAATTATACCCAGTTGAATATCGCCTTCTACTTGATAGAATAATTCTTCTCCATCTTCATAATGGTAATCTTTGCGACCATTAGGACCACCTACTACCATTACGATATAATCTTCATTTTCTAGATATACTTGCTTGTTGCCTACAGGTGGCTTGAGTAAATGACGATTGTCATCTATCCATTTTTGTAAATTGAATGGTTTTGCTATTGCCATGATATTATTTTTTATTAGACGTTATTACGAAAAGTTTTTTATGAAAGATAAATTAGTATTTTTAATTATAGTCGAGGCATTTCTCGAAAAGCATAGCCGTAGCT
>JAHDBK010000168.1 GCA_020630455.1 Saprospiraceae bacterium | reverse complement strand
AAAAATAAAGTATTCCTAAAACATAATAAAATTCATATATAAAGGTACCTACATAATAAAGCAAAATTCCTATTAAAAATGCTATTATAAATATACCATTAAACACATAAAATCTTTTTAACTCTTTTTGGGGTTTTGTAGTTCTTGATTTTTTTAAAGCTTCTAATATAGTTTGAGAATTAACTTTTTTCTTTTCTAAAGATACAATTTTTAAAGGAATACTATTTTCATTTAAAAGAATAATATCGTCATTAAATTGTTCATTCGTTTTTACTTTTTTAATATTAAAATCAAAAGGTATTTTAAATGATTGATTTTTTTCATTAATTATTAAAACATAATCAAATTCATCATCATCTTTTGGTATAAAAACCATTATTTTTTGACCTTGAATATTTTTAGGTAAAAAATCATCTTTTGCTTGTGTAAATCCTCTTATCTCAACATTGTAGTTTAGAGCAATTGGGTATTTCAAATAATTGACTAAAAAGAAAAATAATTCATTAGAAAGTAAATTATTTACTTTAATAACAAATTCATTTTTATTTTTTTGAAAAATAAAAAACAAATCATCAGCAGGTAGCTGACCAGTGTACATTAATGTCCAATCATCTAAAGCCTTAATTAACTCTTCTTGGCTAACTTGATTTATCCATATTTTTTGATGAGAATTCATACTAATAAAATTAATAAATTAAATCAAATAATTCAAAAAATGAAGATAAATCCAAGTAGAAAATCGGCAAATAAAAAAACACCCGCTTCCCTCTTAGAGCAGGTGTTTTAAAAAATAAAAATAAAAAAACAATTTAATCCATAATCTATTCGATTTGATTAGAGCATACCTTCATTAAAATGAAGGACAAGGAATTGGAGCGTTGTAAGAATTACTATTATTCCCTCTATAAATAAAAGTAATTTCAGCTCCTCCTCTTGATTGAGATGCTTTTGTGAGTTTTGATATATTCACATCATAACTCAATCCAAAACCATAAGCTCCATAATCAAATCTTACTATCGGTACAAATGCGTCTTTCCATCTATATAAAACTCCTAAACTTAAAGAAGTATTATTAACTGCTTTTGGTTCGCTTAAATGCATTTTAAAATAAGAACCAAAAATATATTCTGAATGAGGTCCTTGTTTCATCACCATCACTCTTGGAGCAATTGAAACAAAAGAATGTATGCGTTTTTCAAATCCACCAAACAATGCATAACGGATATGTAATAAATCTTCAGAATCCATTAAAAATGATCTATTAGGGCGATTCAATTGGTGTGCACTTATTCCTAAGAAATAATTATTATTTCTGTCTTTTGAATAAGTCCATGCCATACCAGCAGAAAACTGATAATTCCATATTCTGTTGTTTTCATACATTTCACCACTAAAATTTGAAGCGTTGAAAGATTCTCCATCAAATTGGCTTTCAAAAACTAGATTATCAATATTTAATGCTTCTTGTGTCACACCTCCTTGAAATCCAATACTGATATAATTTCCTTGTACTCCCATATTTTGGCTATATCCCAAATTCATTTGAACACCCGTTCTTCTTAGTTGACTTTGTCCAGCAATATCATTGACTAATACCACACCTAAACCCATCAGATTATCGCCTATTTTACCATCTGAGAATAAATTATAATCTGCGGACAAGGTAAAAGTTTGAAAAGGAACTGAAATAGATTCCCATTGTCTTCTATATGCTCCTGCAACCCTCACTTTGCCATTTTTCACACCTGTAAATGCAGGATTCATAACTATTGGAGCTGCATAAAATTGTGAAAAATGCGCATCCTGAGCCTTTAATGCTCTTTGATTAATAAATAATATTAATATTATAATTGATAAAAATAATTTTCTCATGATTCTTTGTTTTTTTATTTTAAAAATTGATTGATTGATTGATTGATTGAATTTTAAATATGTTTATTTCTTATAATTATCTTAATAATGTAACATCTCCCTTGTAAACTATAGGCATTTTATCAAGCGGGCAAATTGTTTCTACATACCAAACAAAAACATCTGTATTGAGTGCTTCGCCTTGGAAAGTACCATCCCAAGCAGCATTGGCTGAAAATGATTCATACACTAATTCTCCCCATCTATTAAACACTCTAAATACCTTTACATCAACTATTCCTAATGGTTTAAATGTATCATTTTGACCATCGCCATTTGGACTAAAAGCAGTAGGCAATGCTATAAGATTTCCTCCACAATCTGTAATTGGTCTAAAGCGAATAGAATCCATGGCCATACAGCCCAAATCATTTGTAACCATTAATGTATAAGTAGCATCTCCTTCTGGTTGAATGCTTGGATTAGGGCAAGCAGAACAACTCACATTTTCTTCTGGCAACCAAGTATATTCAAATGTCCCTCTGTTATCATCAACTTCATCAATTTGAATTGTTTCTCCTGGTACATACATGTGGTAATCTAATAAGTCCACAGTTGGAACTTCACTAACCGTCACTCTTGTATAAGCAGTATCTGCTTCACAATTTTCATGGTCAGCAATCACCATAAACTCTACATCTTCATAAAGTGCAGCCATAGGATTTTGACTATAAGGATTATCTAAATTTAAGGCAGGAAACCACTCTACAGATTGTATACTCTCTCCTTGTACAGATAAATATGCATAATCTCCTTCACAAATATGAATATCATTTGCTGTGATGTCTAATTTATCTTTAATTCTAATATTCACAGTATCCTCTACTACACATAAATCATTTGTAATTCTCAAAATATAATTACAATTTTCTGTAGGACTTACCGTTATGGAAGGATTAATATTTTCAATAACATTTCCATTATGTAACCATTCAAAATTAACTGGCACATTAGATGATAAAGTGACTTCATCTCCTAAGCAAATTTCTTGGTCATCTCCTGCATTCACACCACTTACATCTAATACATATACTGTAATTTCTCTTTCTAAAATACAATCTGCATATTCTACTCTCACAGTATAAGTTGTAGTTTCTTCTGGACTTGCCACTGGATTTTCACATTGAAAACAAGAAAGGCTTGGTTCGTAATACCAATTGGGATTATCTCCTGTAAATACTTCAAGTTGTACTGATTCACCTTTACAGATAGTTCTATCTTCTCCTACAACATTCACTTCTGTTCCAATAATTCCTACTGTTAGTGAATCTACTCCAATACATCCTACACTATTAGTAATAGTTATAGTAAATGTTGTAGTTTCAATCATATTTATAGTTGGATTATAACAATCATTATAACAAGACAATGGAGATGCTGAACTACTTTCCCATGAATACTCATCTGTAGCTAATCCTCCAATTGCTAGTAATTGTAAATCATCTCCTTGACAAATAATAGTATCTGCGACAATCTGAGTATGGGGAGGTGCTTGTGGCATTTTTTCAATATATACTGAGTCCGTTGCAGTACAACCATCTGTCGTTGTTACAGTCAGAATATAAGTAGTAGAAATTAAAGGAGTGGCTACTGGGTTAGGACAATTGATACAAGAAAGACCATGTTCTGGCCCCCAAGAAAATGAACCATTTCCTTCACCATATAATTGTGTACTTTGAGTATCACAAATTAAGTAATCACTTGCAGAAGCATTGGCTACTGCTGGTTCATAAATATGAATGGTTTCATTATGAGAATCAGTACATCCAAATTCTGAAGTAACTACTAAATTTACATCATAATTTCCTATATTATTAAATTCAATACTTTCATTTAAACTTGTACTAGTTTGTCCATTTCCAAAATTCCAGTTATAGGCACTAATACTTCCTGAGGCGATTGTACTTTGATTTAAAAAATCTATAGTTGTTGCACCACAATGAGAAGTTGGATGAGCAATAAACTCAGCATTTGGATTTGGTCGAACCGTAATTGCTGCTACTTTGGTTATTGTATCATTACAATATTCTGTTACTACATTTAATGATACATTAAATTCGCCTTCATTTTCAAACAAAACATCATTGACCTCTTCAGTATTGGCAGATTGAATATCGGCACCTTCAAAAGTCCAATGAATTGATTGAACATTTCCTGTAGTATTTATAATTGTTTCAAAATCTACTGTTTCTCCTTCACAAATTTCAAAATTAGTTACAGTAAAATCAATATCTAAACTTTGTGTTTTTATCGTATCTAAAATTACTACATTATTACAACCAATAGAATCAATCATAATGAATACAGGAACAAATTCTCCCGCTACAGTATAAGTATGATTTAATATAAAATTAGGTTCTATTATGTCATAATCACTATAGGTAATTCCATCACCAAAATCAAAAATATAATCATCTACATTTTGACTTTCTATTATAAATTGCATATCATAATCTAAACATCCAACATCTGAAGGAAGATAATCTACCGTTGCAGTTGGACCTCCAACTGTTATATAATTTTCCTTACATAAAGTATTTACACATCCTGACTCAGAAGTAACTGTCAAACAAACTGTAAAAGATCCACTATTTGTATAAGTATGAGTTGGATTTGGTAAAGTTGAAACTCCTGTATTATCTCCAAAGTCCCATTCCCAAGCAATTATAGATTCATCTGTTAATTCATTGAATTGAACAACATGAGGACTACATGTAGCAACTATTTCATCTGCTGTAAAATCTACTAAAGGATGTTCTATAATTACTTCTTCACAATATGTACCTTGACAACCAAAATTGTTTTCTGCAAAGAAGCATACTTGATAAACCCCAGCTGAATCATAAGAATGATTCACATGCCATTCAATTGAAGTCGTGCCATCTCCTAAGTCCCAAGACCAAGAAACAAAGTCAGTAGCAACAGATTGATTTTGAAACATCAATGTATCTCCCAAACATATACTACCTACTATATCGAAAGAAACAAATGGCGACTCTATTACGATAGGATTAGGTAAAGTATAGGTATGGCTACAACCCATGTCATTAATAACTGTTAAACTAGGAGTATAAGATCCTTGTATTCCATAAGTATGACTTGGGTTTTGTTCTGTGGATGTGAATCCGTCACCAAAATCCCAATACCAAGCAACTATATTTGCAAATTGACTAACAGATTCATCATTAAATTGATAGGTTTGATTACAGTTAATATCAATATTAACGGCAGTAAATAAAGCATCTATTGATGAAATAACTACAGTATCAGGTAAAATATATGAATCTGAACACAAATTACTTCCTTCAACATATAATTCAAATCCTGTATAAATACCTGGTTGAGTAAACTTAATTAGTGGTTCAGGGTCGTTTGTTTGATCCAACACTAGTGCTGTACCTGAAGGAATTGTATATATATAATTGACTGCATTTTCAGATAAATCTGAAATGGGTAAATCAACACTATTTCCACCCACGATACAGCCTTCTAGTGGCATTTCGAACAAAGGTTCAGGCAAATAAACTGGGATTGGAATTATTTGATCATCATAACAATCTGTTATATTATTATACACTTGTAAATTTACTAAGTAAACTCCTTCCTGTGGAAAAGTATGAGTTACATTTTGTTGGGTGTAAGTAGTTCCATCTCCCATATCCCAAAACCATGCATCTGCACCAATTGAAGCATCTGTAAATGAAACTGTTAGAATATCATTACAATCTAAAGTATATTCATAAATTGATTTTGGAGGCAATAAATGAACATAATCTTCTTTTAATAAAGTATCAAAACAACTATTATAACCTACAATTAATTGAACATCCATATATCCAGTATCATTGTATTCGTGGATAGGATGTTGTTGGTCTGAATTGGTTCCATCACCAAATGCCCAATCCCAATAGTCTATATTCTCATCGTCTGATTCATCTGTAAAAGAAATCAGGTTCTCAATACATGTTTCTGTTGGATCTGCACTAAACTCAATGGGTGGAACATATCCTACTTGTACATAATTAAAGCCTGTAATACTTCCAGTACATCCATTATCCAATGTTATTTCAAGTGAAATATCATATTCTCCATGTTCTGTAAAAGTATAGGTTGGACTTTCATCAGTAGATGTATCTCCATTTCCGAAATCCCACAACCATGAAACTACATTTCCTCCTGCTTGTGAAATATCAGTAAATGTTACTGCTAAAGGGGCACAACCTTCAATTGTATCTCCCTCAAACATGACCTGCGGTGGGGCTATATTTACTGTTGAGATAATAATTGACTCTTCACAACCATTTTCCAAAATAGCTGTTAACTCAATTGGATAAGAACCAAATTCTGTAAAAGTAAATGTAGGATTTTGTTGATTAGATGTTCCAGCTCCTCCAAAATCCCATTCTACATTTCCTGTATAGTCCGTAGTAAAAGATACATCAAAAGGCACTTGACAATTTGTACTATCACCTACTATTTCATAAGTCAAATCAGTTGTTCCTTGAACTTCAATACAATCAGCTAAAGTATAAGTATTGGTACATCCATCAGCAGTTAAAACTGTCAAGCTAGGAAAATAGCAACCTATCGAATTATATACATGAGTTGGATTCTCTAGATTAGAAGTATTTCCATCTCCAAAATCCCATAAAAATGAGACCACATCGCCTAAAGATTCATTTATAAAATCTACTGTTACTTCCGAACAAGTTTCATTTATAGTATAAGAAAAATTAGGAGCTAAACCAACTTGAATCATTGAAGGTATTAATAATGTATTCTCACAAGATGTATTGTTATCAATAATAGTCAATGAAACATCAAATGAACCTAAGTCATTATAAGTATAACTTGGATTTTCATCATTAGAAATATTACCATCTCCAAAATTCCATTCATAAGAAACATTACTTAAATCTCCATTACTCAAATTAGTAAATTGAACACTAGCTGGATGATTGCAAAAGAAATCTTCATCAACAGAAAAATCTGGACTAGCAAATGATTGTACATCAATTAAATCTTCCTGAGATAAGAAACTTGTACAACCATGAATATTAGTAGCGGTCAAATTGACATCAAATAAACCAGCCGATATATAACTATGAGTCACTGTCAAATCTGTAGTTGTAACTATAGTTCCATCTCCAAAATCCCAAGTCAATTCAGTTAAATCATTTTGTACTGATGATGCCGTAAATGAGACATCTAATGTTGGACAACCATTATTTACATCTGAAATAAAAGATATATCTGAAGAACCAAAAACTTCTACATTTTCACAATGTTCATCTGTATTTCCGTTATCATCAATAGCTGTTAAGCAAATTTCATAAATTCCAGCTATAGTATATACTTTTTGAGGATCTACTTGGTCAGAAAAAAAGATTCCTTCACTAGTCCATGAATAAGAAACGGCATTACTAGAGTTGTTGGTAAAACTAATGGAAAGAGGTACACAATTTGGGTTGGGTATACTGATATCAAAATCAGCTTGAACTTGGGCTATTCCTGGAATAGACCAAAGCAATAATACAAATATACTTGTTGTTAAATAGTATTTGTTAATTATTTTCATAATAAGAGGGATATTGATTAATATTAAATTGTTATTTTTATTTTTGAATTCTACGGCAAAAATTTATCCTTTCATGCCAGTTTTTTTTGAAATATCAATCAATTTGTGACAGGGCAATATTACAATGTGATTTTTATTAAATATTAATATATAATGAAGGATTTAATTAGAATTAATATTTAAAAACCACCAATAAATAAAGAA
>JAHDBK010000167.1:3523-7700 GCA_020630455.1 Saprospiraceae bacterium | reverse complement strand
ATTAGATAAAGAAAACTCTTTATTTTTGAATAGTATGACTTACAAATTCAGCATCATCGTCAATTATTAAATCATCTTGACGACGAAAACAAAGGGCAGATGGATTTTGAGTCAAAAAGATACTTGGTTGATACCTATTCAAATGAATATCTTCATTAAAATAAGCCAATTCTTGACAAATTTTGGTGTACATACCATAATCTCCTTCTGTACTATAAGCAGGTTGTATACCTCCATTATAAAAATTGATATTCTCGCCCAACCTTCCAAAAACAGGCTTTTTAACATAATGCTTATTTCTAAAAGCATTTTCGTCATAAGTCGTTTTTAACAAATACGGATTACTAGGCTCCATCTCATACATAATTTTCATAATCGCTTTGGATTGCATCAACATAGTATAAGCAGGATTCAAAATAGTCGCTAAATTACCCATTACAATTTTCTCTAAAATATTCATCAATTCAGGTTCTTCGTCAGCGATAAATTCCCAAGGAATCATCTTATACCAAAATTGATAATTTTGAAAATTATCTGGAGCAATTTCTACAAAAATTCCTTCATCATGAGAAAAAATCACTTTATCTAAAACCATTGAATGTACGATATCAAAGCCTGCCTGCTGTGCTGCTTTTACAACTACATCGGTATTCAACCAGTCTTCATAATATCCCATTGTAGAGACTAGTAATGTTTTTTCTTTACGAGGATTTTGAGATAATATATACTGAAATTGTTTTACTAATCCCTTGAACAATTCATTATAAGGAGCAGCAAAGAGGTGCTTTTTTTCTTGCTCATAATGTGCATTCTGTATATAGGCAGTTTCAGGTAATAAGGTACAAGTATCTGCATTAAATTCCAATAATTTAATAGCTAGATTATCTAATCCACCCGCAAAATCCAAACGACCAACCAATTGTTGTCCCATTTCGTATTGAACAGAATGAGCGATGAGTCGACGAGCATTAGGAGGAATAGACATTTCTTCCCAAAGATTGTCCCGTACTATTTTTTGCATGGCTTTTTTGGCTAAAACTTGTACATTCTCAGCCGCAGACAAAAAACGTTTCAACTCTATTTCAGAAACCATAACAAAATCTTCTGAAAGATAATCATCTTCCTCATCTTCCAAAATGGCCTCTAAACCCATTTTTTTTAATCGCTTTGGATTTAGCGGGTGGGTATTGATAATATAATTAACCACCGTAAGATCTTGAAGATTTACTTCCACCATATCCAGACTTACCAGAAGCAGGTCTTGTTGTTCTAGAAGCAGTATTTCTCAAAGTACTACCAGCAGCATTATTTACTTGGTTGAATTTGTTAGGACTAGTATATGCTCCAGCTGTTGGAGAATAACTACCCATACTTCTTCCCATCATATAACCCATGAAACCAAAAGAAGCAGCACGAGCAACACCTGAGCTTCTTGTACCTTCGGTTTGTTGGAGTAATTGAGCTTCCGCTAATGTAAATGTATCAGATAATCCATCTAAATAATTAGCTACGATTAAACTTTCTTCTGTTTTAGGAATAGTGATTTCATCATCAATTAAAAACTTATCCGTTTCTACTTCTTTTACTACAGTAATAAGTCCTTGAGTTGGTAAAATAACTTCTTCTGTCTGTGTTCCTGAACTACAAGAATAATACACAAAAGAATAGGCAATGATTAATGCCCCAAAAAGTACTTTCTTCATTTTTATTGAATTTAAGAATTATGGAATATAAGGTTTAAAACATAAAATTAAGAGAATAAATTTATATTTTAGTAATTATTTATTTAAAATTGTATTTTTTAATTTTTCACAATAACATTTATTAGTAATATCTTATAATAAAGAAATTTTAAATCAAATTAATAATAAAGAAAATTCTTTATAAAATAAATAAAAACAATAAATTGTAATATTCACAAATGGAACCTAAACTCAATAAATCCATTCTATTTTTCATCATCGTTATTGCAGGGCTTTGCTCTTTGATGTACGAACTATTAATTAGTACTACTTCTTCTTATCTTTTAGGAGACAGCGTCAAGCAGTTTTCTCTAATTATTGGAGTGTATATGGCGGCAATGGGTATTGGTTCATACTTCAGTAAATTTTTGAAAAAAGACCTTTTAACGACCTTTGTTTATTGTGAAATTTTGCTTGGAATTTTGGGTGGCTTGAGTGTTCCTTTTTTGTATTTCATATTCAATTATACCAATTTTTTGGAGTTTCAAGCACTCATTTTAATGATTACTTTTCTTATTGGTATGCTGACTGGTTTGGAAGTACCCTTATTAATACGATTTTTGAAAGCCTATTTCCCCCTCAAATCTAATGTTGCTTATGTTTTGGGCTTAGATTATATTGGAGCCTTAGTAGCTACTTTAATTTTTCCATTTTTGATGCTGCCCCTATTAGGCACTTTTAAAACCTCAATTATATTTGGATTGGTGAATATCATAATGGGGTTGATTGTTTATTTATTTTTTACGAATAAGGTAACGCTTTCGCGAAATAAAAAAGTAGAAATATTTATAGGAATGTCCATTTTAGGAATGGTGATGTCCTTGATTTTTTCCAAGCATTTATTATCACAATGGGAAGATAAAATATTCACACATAAAGTCATTTATAGCAAACAAACACCTTATCAAAATATTGTTTTGACTAAAAATAGAGAGGAATTAAGGTTATATATTAATAATATTATTCAGTTTTCTTCTTTAGATGAATATCGCTACCACGAAGCACTAGCACATGTACCCCTTTGTCTTGCTCCTTACAAAGCTAATGTACTTATATTAGGTGGAGGAGAGGCTTTATTAGCAAGGGAAGTGGTCAAACACCAAGCAGTAGAAAAAGTAACTATTGTAGATTTAGATAAAGAAATGTTTAAAATCGCTAAAGAAAATTATGCCTTAGCTTCACTCAATGAACAAGTACTTCAACATAAAAAAGTAAATGCCATTGTAGATGATGCGATGATGTTTCTGCAAACTAGCACTGAAATTTTTGACATCATTATTGTAGATTTACCCGACCCATCTAATGAGTCTTTGTCTCGTTTGTATAGCAATTCTTTTTATTATTTATTAAAAAATAAATTATCTAAATACGGCGTATTTGTCACTCAAGCAAGCAGTGTTTTCCATACCAATCAGGCTTATTGGTGTATTTATGAAACGGTAAAAGATGTGGGCTTCAAAAATGTTATTCCTTATCATGTATATGTGCCTTCTTTTGGTGACTGGGGCTATATCATGGCGACAGATATTCCCTTAGATTTAGATAATTATGAACAATGCGTTCCTTCCAAATATATTAATAAAGATATTTTTGAAAAAATGCTTTTATTTGAAAACGATATTAAAAATCCGCAAAACTTAAAAGTCAATAAGATAGATAGCCCTGAGCTATTGCATTATTTCTTAGAAGACTGGACGAAGTGGAGCAAAGAATTTAGTAAAAAATGACACCAGATATTACATTAGGAAATCACATCATTATTGATTATTATAATTGTCAAACGACAGCCTTGTCTAATCCTGAGGAAATAGAGCAAATCATTAGAAAAGCAGCAGAATTGATGCAAGCGACTGTTATTACAGGAAAATTTCATCATTTTTCACCATTGGGAGTATCGGGTGTTTTGGTCATTTCTGAAAGCCACATCACTATCCACACTTGGCCAGAACACCATTACTGTGCTATCGATATATTTTATTGTGGTGCATTGAAAATTGAAGAAGGATTGAATTATTTAAAAGAAGCTCTACAAAGCAACAATAGTAGCCAAAAAGAATTTAAAAGAGGATTAATAGAAGAAAAAACATTAAAATAATAACAAAATTTCTTTATTTTAAAAAGGTCTATCATCTCCTTGATTAGAACAATCGTTTTCATTTTTAGGCGTATAATTTTCTAATTCAGGAAAAGGTACTTGAAACCAATGTCCTAGACTCCCTGCTTCTTCTTCCCCTTCCATAATGATGTCTCTAGGGTCATAATTATTTTTATAATAATTAAATCGTTCTTTGTTGCCTTTAGATAAAAAAAGTAATGCCCTGATTGCTTGAGTGATTAAACCCAATATAGAATATTTTGTAAAGTATTCTTCAGTAAATTTTTTAATTTCTTCTTGCTCATCAAGTGAAAAATCTTCTTCTATTTTTTTATAAATA
>JAHDBK010000167.1:0-3423 GCA_020630455.1 Saprospiraceae bacterium | reverse complement strand
ATTTCAATATTTTAAATATCAAAGTTTGGAATCCTTTTATTTTTAAATCATTATTTAAGTCAATATTATCATTGTTCATTATATTTTTAGCTTTGCTGCCTTCTTCCCACATTTCACTGTATCGTTTTAAATCGACATCGACTTCTTTTTCGTGGGTATTCATGACTATCATAATGGTTTCTTTTTCATCATATCTAAAATAGACATATAAACCATTTTGAGGAACGAATTGCTTGAGTTTTCCAAATTGTAAAGCAGAACTACTCTTTCTAAATTGGGCTAAATTTTGGACATATTCAAAAGCGGTTTGTTCTTTTTCAGTTCTTCCTTTTTCATCAAATTTATTCACTTTGTCTTCCTTCCAACCACCTGGAAAATCTTGTCTTACTTTTCCATCGGGGTCAGTAAAATTATCAAATAATAATTCCGTTCCATAATACATCATAGGAATGCCCCTAGTAGTCAATAAAAAGGCAATACCCGATTTATATTTTTCATCATGCTCACCAATCATAGAATAAAATCTACTCAAATCATGATTATCTAAAAATACGACATTCCTATTAGCGTCTTCATATAAAAAATCTTTAGCTAAAGTGAAATAAACCCTAGCAATTCCCTCAGTCCAACCCTGTTCTCTTGTCAATGCTTCATTAATAGCATAATATAATTGAAAATCAGTTACCGCAGGCATATTAGAATTATAGCCAGTTGTCAAATCATTATTTTGAGTAAAATGTGCTTGAACCGCCGCACCGTGTACCCATGTCTCTGCGAAGATGTGCATATTGGGATATTCTTTTTGCATGGCTTCGCCCCACTCAGCCATGAAATCTTGGTCTGGATAAGCATAGGTATCTACTCTATATCCATCTAAACCCGCATACTCAACCCACCAGATGTTGTTTTGAATGAGGTATTTAGCAAGATGAGGATTGCGTTGATTCAAATCAGGCATATGATGATCAAACCAGCCATCAGACATTAATTTTTTATCGTAATCAGAGGTGTGAGGATCCATTAATGTAGGAGCACGGTAGGTCGTCCTTGTAAATTCGTCCCACTGATTGAGCCACATCTCACTTGGAATATCTTGTATCAACCAATGTTTATCTCCTACATGATTATGAATAATATCCATTATCATTTTGATGCCTCTTTTTTGGCATTCTTCGGTCAATTTCACAAATAACTCATTATCTCCAAAGCGAGCATCTATATTGTAATGGTCTGTAATGGCATAGCCGTGATATGATTCATAGGGTTGATCGTTTTCTAAAACAGGATTGAGCCAAAGAGCCGTAACACCCAAATCTTCTATATAGTCCAAATGGTCTAAAATGCCCTGTAAGTCACCCCCATGTCTAAAAAACATTTTTTTCCTATCAATCTCTTTTTGATGCATTCCTTTTACAATATCATTACGGTAATCTCCATTAGCAAATCGGTCAGGCATAATGAGGTATATAAAATCCGATGAATTGAGGTTTTGAACTCTTTCTTCATCATTATTACGTTCAAGCAATGTATATTCATAAGATTTCATTTTTTTAAATTGCTTGATTTTTCGACTAGGATTGAGCCAGTACAAATCAATATTAAAAGTACCTGCTTTAGTCTCTGGAGCAATGGCAATAGTTACAAAAAGGTAATTCTTGCTATCTTCTCTTTCTATAGAAATGATTGAAATTCCTTCATATTCAATCCTTGCTTCTAAATGAGCAATATTTTCATCATAAATCAGTAATTCAATTTCATTATGCTGCATACCTACCCACCAATTGGGTGGACAAATTCTAGCTTCAGAGAATGTTCCATTTTCATGTGAATAATGTTGGTGTGTTGAACGTTCTACACCATCAGGTATTCTTTGGCTATCATGTTCTTCTTGTGCTAGTATAATGCTATTAATAAAAAATATTATTAATAAAAGAAAACTCCAATTTTTCATCTTCAAATTTTTAAATTTCTAGTCAAATATAAGATGTTATTAGGAAAAAATGAAGAAATTAGAGTTTTCTAAAAATTAATTTAACTATATTTTAATAAAGAGTTTTCTTTATTTTTAATATAATTTCTAAAAATACATTTTAAATTTCTTAATTAATTGTTCTGTTTCTTTCTCATTATTTTCAATATACTGAAATACAATAGTAGAAACATAATCAGAAATAGGTTTGATGATTTCGGGATTGGCTAATTTATTTTTTACACAACCACTAAATTGGGCATCTTCCATTCTAATATTGATAAAAGCAATGAGGTTTTCTTTAATGCCTTTTTGAGAAATTTTATATTCTTGAGTCAGCTCATTTTTTTTGAAGTATTTCATCACTCCATAGGTTATTCCTTTTAATAAGGCTTGAACATGGCTTCCGTTTTCTGTTGTGTGAAAATCATTTACATAAGATTTTATAAACCCACCATCTACATTATAATTTCTAAATGCAATAGCAGCCTCAAATGGAATATTATTAATTATTGTATTAATATAAATATTGAAATAAGTTCCTCCAATTCCTTTAATGCTTTCAAACTCTAATCTATCTTTTAATCCTTGTTTAAAATGAAAAATACTATTACATTTTTTGTCTTGAATCCTATATTCAACTTCAAATTTTACATTTTGATGAAAATAGGCTAATTCTCTTATTTCGTAAATTATATAATCCTTATTCCATTTCAATTTCTCAGCCCACATTTCATTATCTAATTCAAAATTAATTTCTAGAGCATTACACTCAATAGAGGAAAACTGATTTCCTTTTGTAATTATACCTTTTTGATTTTTTTGGTATTCAATAATACTATTTGATGAATCATAATATGTAATATCAAACCATTCCGATAGAGCATTAATAGTTTGAAAATCCCATGGCAATGGATTATTGAAACTTTTATTTTCAAAGCTAATTTGTTGTAAAACATTTTGAATATTCTCAATTTTCAGCTTTAAAGTATTTTTTTCGCCCAAATAAAATCTTACCTGATTTGTTTTTGAATTTACAAGTAATTCACTCATGCCAGATTTAATACTATTCACAAAACTCTTGAGGTATAGCGAACCTATAAACATACCTGGTCTTAAGCGTACATGTTTAGACCATTCTTCATTGAAAAATCCTTCATTTTTAGAATTTAAATGCTTTATCATATTGATATATTATTAGTGAAAAAATAATACACAATATAACAATTTTAGGCGACTTAAACAAATGTTTTAAGCAACTAAAAAGCACTATTTATAAAGAATTTTCTTTATAATTCTTCAATTCACGTGAAACAAAGTCCAGATATAAATAATACTAAAACCCGTTAGGAAAATCATGCCTAAAATACTCAATATTTTCATACCCATTTTGGGTTTAGCGAAATCGGGTGTAAGTTTACTATTAATCAATAAATAATTTGCAAGAGCATAAA
>JAHDBK010000628.1 GCA_020630455.1 Saprospiraceae bacterium | reverse complement strand
ACTTCCTAAACCTCCACCAATCCAATAATTTTTGAGGTATCCAAGTCGTCATCAATAATGATTTTTTAGTTTTTTGAGTAGCATAAAAATATTCTAAAGACAATTCTTTAGGAATCGCTTGGAAATGCTTAGGATAAATTAAAGGAAAATCAATTGACTTAGAATACCTGAATAGATGTTCGGAACCTTTCCCTGTATGAGTACTCTCCTCCCCTATACCTATATTTGAAATAAGATTGACACTAGGAGTAATAGATAATGCTTTATTTTTATAAATAGAATACAACCAAGAATAGCCCCAACTATCCAAATATCCTTTTTGAGTTTTCACAATTTTATCATACATATATCTTCTAGCTGCTTTGGATGGAAGACAATAATATAAAAAGTCTTCTTTAATAAACATGGGTAAATCTTTCATTTCCAAATCCATTTTTTTCCATGCTCTACGCCAAGTAGCCCAACCCCAAATAAAAGGCAAAGGAGAAAACAAAAACGATTTGTCTTTAACATACGAATTATAATGAGCCAAATTCATATCACTCAAAGGATTGAATCCTGTAATTTGCATTATATTATCTTGATGCCTATATTTTTTCAGTAATTCTTCACAAAAAGGAAAAAAACTCAAATCTGGAACACAATCATCTTCCAATATAATCCCCATTTCTTCATGTTCAAAAAACCAATCCAATGCACTACTAACCGCCTTCCTACAACCTAAGTTTTCTTTTCTAAATAAAGTTTTCAATTCACATTCCCAATTTAGATTAGTGAAAAGAGCTTTTATTTCTTCTATTTTATGAATATCATCTGCTTTATTTTTCCTAGGACCATCACAAGCTATATATAAATATTTAGGTTTTATTTTTGCTACTTGATTCAACACCTGTTGACTGTGTTTTGGACGATTAAAATTCAATATGATTATAGGTGTTTCCATCTTAATTTTTTAAACATGCTCTAAATTGAAACTATTTTAACAAAAATACTATTAATAAAATGTTCAATAATAAATAAAGTTGAATATTTTCATTTTAAAAAATATTTTTAATGGCAAAGTTAAAAATTCGCGGTAACGATTTAGAAAAAGCAGGTGTACCTAAAGGTCCTCTTGCTGGACTTGCAGTTGCTATTGCTAAAAAGTGGTTTAGAGGTGGAGAATATGAACTATTTCTACAAGAATTAGAAAAAGTAAGTAATGCTCCAAGCGATTTCATCAACGATGAAAAATGGCACACCTATGCCAAT